>JAMOVR010000220.1 GCA_027061945.1 Candidatus Heimdallarchaeota archaeon | reverse complement strand
TAACTAATGGTCTATTATCAAACACACTCATGTTTAAAACACTTCTTTTTACGTGCCTTACATTGAATGCATTGAATAACTGCATGATACTTAGAGAAGCAAAAGCTAAGGTTGAAGCTTTAACATAATTGTTATTGAAATCGGCAAAGTAATATAATGCAAGAGTTCCAATTGTTATAAACGTCCCAATTCTAAGAATATAAAGAATCATTTCTACACCCATGAGAGGAGCTTTAGGATCTCTAGGTGGTCTTAGCATTATGTCTTCTTCAGGGGGCTCATTACTCATTGCTAGTGCCGGAGCCCCATCAGTAATTAGATTAATCCATAAGATTTGCACTGCAACCAAAGGTGCAGGCCAACCAAACATTATTGATAAAAATACTACCATTACTTCGGCAAAATTACTGGAAAACATGTAACGAATAAATTTATACATGTTATCAAAAATTGTTCTTCCTTCTTTAATAGCAGAAACAATTGTCGCAAAGTTATCATCTGCAAGAACAATCGCTGCCGTTTCTTTTGTAACGTCCGTTCCAGTTATGCCCATAGCTATTCCTATATCAGCACCTTTTAAGGCAGGGGCGTCATTTACCCCATCACCAGTCATAGCAACTATTTCATCGTTGTTTTTAAGTGCTTTAACAATATCCAATTTGTGTAATGGAGATATCCTTGCAAAAATGTTAATATGTTTGATTTTTTCTGTGAGCTCTTCTTCAGTCATGCGGTCAAGATCATTTCCAGTCAGGACACTTTCTTCACTTGCATGAATACCAATCTCTTTAGCAATTGCAATCGCTGTTTTCTTATGATCACCAGTTACCATTATTACCCTAATCCCCGCAGTGTTACAAGCAGCAATGGCTTCTTTTACTCCGGGTTTAGGCGGATCAATCATTCCCATAAAACCTGCGAGAACCATTTTGTTTTCAAATTCGTAAATATTGTATGCTTGTTGTTCTAACTCAAGATAGGAAAAAGCAAGTACTCTTAGGGCCTTATCAGCCATTTTACCTACTTGTTCTAACAGTTTCTTTTTCAAGTCTTCTGTTAAAGGAACAATCTCCTTGCCATTATCAAAATATTTGCATAGCTCAAGCAGTACTTCTGGTGCTCCTTTCATATAAGCGATTCTCTTTCCATCCTTAAACTCTACAACAACACTCATTCTTTTTCTCTCAGAATCAAAAGGAATCTCATCTAAACGAGTATGTTCAATTTTATTAGGATCAAAGCCTTTGTTTATTGCTTCTCTTAATAATGCTAATTCGGTAGGATCTCCACGTTCTTCTCCATTGAAGATTGTTGCATTATTACATAATGCCGCTCCTTCATACATTCTTTTTAAGTTTCTTGGAAGTTCTGAAGGAAGAGGTGTGTCATTTTTTATGGTTACTGGTTCTCCATCTTTGAAATAAAGAATGTCTGTTACCGTCATTTTATGCATTGTCAACGTGCCTGTTTTGTCTGTACAAATAACAGTTGCGGAACCAAGGCTCTCCACTGCAGGAAGTTTTTTTACTATAGCATTTTGCCGAGCCATTCTTTGAACGCCTAATGCAAGAGCAAGTGTTATAACTATAGGTAGGCCTTCTGGAATAGCTGCCACTGCTAAGGACACACCTATTTCAACCATGAAAAGAAGAGGTTGTTTTTGAATTAAGACGCCAGCAAGGACAACAATCGCGGAGATACCTAAAATAATGTAACCAAGTTTTTTGCCGAAATCCTCTAGTTTCACCTGGAATGGTGCTGGCTCTTCTTCAATTGTTTGAACTGCCTCTGCAATTTTGCCCATTTCTGTTTCCATACCGGTTGCATAAACTACTGCTTTGCCTCTCCCAAAAGTAACATGAGTCCCCATGAATAACAAATTAATTCGATCTGGAAGAGCCGTTTTTTCAGGAAGAATCATTTCACTTGATTTATTTACTTCTGTGCTTTCCCCTGTAAGACTACCTTCTTCAACTTTCAGATTAAACGCTTCTATTATCCTTCCGTCAGCTGGAATTCTTGAACCAGCCTCTACGACATATACATCTCCAGGAACTAATAACTCAGATGGTATTTCTTTTTCTATACCGTCTCTTATGACGGTACAAGTCGGAGCAGTCATTGCTTTTAATGCTTCAATTGCCCGATCTGCTTTCCACTCTTGATATACTCCCACGATAGCATTAAGAATAAGAATTACTCCAATTAGAATAGATTCATTCCATTGGCCCTCTACAGCTGAGAAAATTGACGCACCAAGTAGTATTAGAACCAGAATATCTTTAAACTGTTCAATAAATAACTCTAAGATAGTGGTCTTTTTCCCTTCTTTTAAGATATTAGGACCAAAGATCTCTAATCTTCTTTGTGCTTCTTCTTCAGTTAATCCTTTAGGGGATGACTTTAAAATTTCAAGTGCTTTATATTTTGAGATACTATGAAAACTGATATCAGCTATATCTTCTGGCTTGATGCTCATGGGCAATCACAGTGGCAAAGCATAATAAGTTCTTAGGCATTTACCACCATGATAGTAATAGTTTATAAGAGTTTCAATCATATACAAAACAAAGGTATCTTATTTTTAAAAAGATTCTAATATTCTTTACGTGCTTCTAAAGCCCAAGTGATATCTCAACTAATATAATACTTATTGAGAAAATACAAAACGTGATTATTAAGAAGGAAGAACTCGGAGAAGTGCTCCCAAGTATCCAAGAAGAAATATTAAACGCAAATGGAAACGTTGTAGCGCTTACCGGCGCAGGAATATCAAAAGCCTCAGGCATACCAACTTTTAGGGGGCCAGAAGGAAAATTTAAAGGGAAAGATTCCACAGAATTAGCCAATCCCTACACTTTTTCACAAAATCCGAAACTAGTATGGGAATGGTACAAATATAGAATGGAGATTATTCATAAAGCAAAACCAAATCCAGCTCATTTGGCGCTAGCCGAATTAGAAAACAAAGGGTTATTAAACGCCGTTATCACACAAAATGTTGACGGACTACATCAAAAAGCAGGTAATAAGAATGTTATAGAGATCCATGGCTCTATTTGGAGAATGAAATGTGTTAATTGTGACTATAAAACACAAATTAATGAGCCTATCAGTAAGATCCCGCCTCGCTGCCCTAATTGTAACAACATACTACGACCCGATGTAGTATGGTATGGAGAAGTACTACCTGAAGAGGCCATTAAAAAAAGTCATGAATTAATAAGGAACGCAAAAGTACTAATTGTTGTTGGAACTTCGGGATTAGTTATGCCCGCTGCCAGATTTCCAGGTATTGCCGCAGCATTTGGTGCTACAGTTATAGATATTAATCCAATAATAACTCCTGTCTCGGAAATCGCTAAATGGGCCATATTAGAAAAAGCAGAAGAAATCCTTCCATTAATTGTCTCTTCGTTGAATAAAACGTAAAATAATTGTTTTTCTTTTAATAGAAAATATATTGTCTAATTTTTAGCAGATTATATTTTTCACTTTTTATGTTTTAAGCATTAAATCAATACTAAAAAGACTTTTTATACCTGCTAATAGTCTAAACATTACGTCTCCATAGGCTTAATATTGTATATAGAAATAATTCTTATTGTATTAAAATGCACTCTGACATACTAGAATTCTTTGTTATATACCAATCAGTACCTGTGTTTATATACGGAAAACCATCGTTAGTTGATGAGGTCCTAAAAGCTGGGAGAATCTCAATTCAAGCAATACTAGGTAGAGAAGCAACAGGCGAAGAAATTCAGATGGAAATACTGTCAGATAGCTATATTGTTTATGATGAATTTGATGACTTTTTAATAGCACTTAGAGCTAGAAAAACAATTTCTCCACAAGGAGCTAAAAAAATCCTAAACAAAGTAAAAAGAATAGTAATTAAAAATAAGAAAATAATAAAAAGAAAATTAGGCTCATTAAAATCATTAAGACATATTGAAAGACTAATAGATCTTACATTAGGAGAATCTGTTTTATCAACGCCCCAGGGATTAATGGAATTAGATAGTATCTCTGATTCTGCAATGAAGAATATTAAGTCCTTAGTATCTATTATTTTAATAACTAATGAATCATGGCCGATATATGTACTTTACAAGGATGTTTCAAATCCTCCCAAATTAAACCAAGAAGTTTGGAGAAATGCTGTAGAGAATATTTATAACTCTTTAGAAGAGGACTGTAAGATTGATATCCGATTAGAAAAGAACAGTATTTTTATTTTAAAAAAAATTATTTTAGACGAAGAAGAGGAATGGTGGGTTCTAATTGCCCAAGGAAAAATGAACAACAAAATAGAAACAATGCCCTTTATCTCCGAATTGTATACTTTTTTTGAAAATGTAGAGACCCTAATTTTTAATCCGGGAGAAAAAGTAATAAAAGAAATGGTTAAAGAGGCAAGAAAATATTGGGGAATGAAAGGAATACTTAGTGAACCAATAAAATTAGTTAGTCTTGAAAAAGGAAAAGCACCTACAATTCAACCTGCGAAAACTCGGAAGAAAATAAGGATAAATAAAAAGTTTCAACTTACGACCTTAGAGACGAAAGAAACAATTGGCAAACCACTTACTTACGAGTTAGTTACAGAAACAGAAAAAATAATTTTTACTTTGAGAGAATTACCAATAAAAATATTAAATGCACTCAAGGAAAACAAGAAAATCAAATTAAACAGAATAGAATTTGAAACAGCAAATATAAGTCTTGATGAAGCAGGAACTCGTTACATGATGAGTACTATTGAATGGATTGCGGAACAATTTACAAATGAAATCCCGTTAGAACTATACATTGGTATTGAACCACTTACTAATCCAAGAATTCATCTCCCAAGAATAAGAAACCTAACTACTTCAGGTATTTTTGTGCATTTATTTACTTCTGATTCTGAAATAAAAAAGAAGGCTATGCAAGAAGGAATACATACAGTATTTATCCCAAAAGAGATAGGAATAGAATTATTCTTTTTCAACTTATTAGTTCCAGTTGGAAGTGAAAATAACAAAGGATTAGCTTTAATACTTTACAATGTACCCGATGGGGCAATGAGAGGAATAATCTCAATAGATCCGGACATAGTTTCTATTACTAGAGGAAGATTAGAAGAAATAGAAAGAGAAGAAAACGGGTAAACGGGCCTATTATTTTTTAAAAGCGACTTCTTGTCTCATCAAGAAGACTCGCTCAGAACCATTTTATTATAAAGAACGAGAGGAAATTGTTTTTTATTGTTTTTCTCTTTATAAATATTACAGAATAGGGTGTTCTAGTCCTATTTTTCTTTTTATTTATTTGATCTATCTCCTAACTTTTTATTCCAATTCAACCTAATAACATTAAAAAGAATCTTAATTCCCACTTTTAAAAGGGGATTTCTTGCAGTTAGGATTCAAAAATAGTATAAAAAAATAAAAAGAAATTTCTAACCGGTTTCAGGATATAAATCTGAAAAATGGAAGTGTTCTTTAGGAGAGGAGAAGTCCTTGTTAAACGCACTTTTTTCAATAAGAGATAAATAATCATCAATTTGGTGTGCACCAAGAAAAAGTTCATCTAAGATTTGATCTACAGCAAGACCAAATGTTGCAAGGAAAAAGTCAAAGTCTTTTTCTCTCATAAATCCATCCGTTGTTTCTTCTATTATCTGGTATACTGATGCGATCCGAGACAATAATTCATTAATAGTTTCTGATAACTCTTTTGGCACATGAAACTGTTCCTTATCTGTTGGGGCTTTTATTATAACTAAGAATATAAGTCCCCGTTCTTGCCTGAAAAATAATCTTTCACCCCTTAACCCGATGTCAACTAATTCTTTTTTCATTGAAGTAAAGGAAAATACACGCAGTGCACTAATAAAACTAGAAAACATTATTGGATCTACACTCATGTTTCCCGAATAAAGACGGCCGTACAAGGGTACTCCATCTTCTCTTAGTACATACACCCCATCAACTACTCTTTTACGATATCCCTTTACTTCAAAATAAGCTTCCATAAGCAATCCCTATAAGGGCAGTGAACAAATCAGTATTTAAAGAAAAATCAGTAATCCAATTATATAATCTTTCTGATTTTTTGTGTCAAGGATATTACTTCTACGCTTCCCGTTTTTAAGTCAAATACCATTGTCCGTCCATAATTCCCGCCAGTTTCTTCGCCAACAATAGGTATGCTTAATTCTTGCAATATATTTTTTATTGCTTGAACATTGCGAGAGCCGATATCTGAAACAGCTGTAGAATTATTAAACTCAAACATTTTTGATCCACCAACTATTTTTGCGATTAAACGGGATCTGCTAGCACCATTCTTAACCAATTCTTCGACTAAGAACGGAATCGCAATGTCTGCGAATTTTCCTTGTGAATTGCTATCCATCGGAGGATTTTTTGGACTATTTGGAAGCATGATGTGTGCAAGGCCCCCTACTTTTACAGCACTATCATAAATAGCGATACCTACACAGGACCCTAAAGCTACTGCTTGAAGCACTAAAGGGGGGCGTCCTATCTTTATTTCACCGATGCCAACTGATACGATCTCTTCACTCAAATTTCATCCCAACCTTCGCCGTAAAGTTGGTTCATTAAGTTATCTAATTCTCTGTGATCGGGGAACATAAAAACGATACCTTTAATATTGGAGCTCTCTGTGAAAATATCTACTTCAACGCTTAGGACATGGGTTTTATACACACCATCTTTAAGTAGCATGTGTTCTAAAATAGCATTTACCATATCGACTGCTATGGATGGAGGTAAAGGATAAAGTTTTAGTCCTGTAAATGTATTTACAGCGGAAACACAATGTAGAATAATGATATTTCCTACTTCAACCAATATTTCTTTATCTAATTCTGTAAGATTAGCAAGATCTGGAATTTCGCCAGAGCGAAGCACTGATAACAAAGCTCGAGTACTGTCTTCATCCATTACCATTAAAATATCCATCTTTCCCCCGCCCACAGTCTCCGTTGCAATAGCAGTAACTAACTCATCTGGCACCTCACTTATGCGCTTATACATCTCTTCGATTGGGACTAATGCTACTCTCGGAACACTCATGTCTACTTTACGATTTAAGATCTGAGAAAGGGCAGTAGCACTGTGGGCTACCCCTATATTTCCAAGCTCTTGTAAAGCGTCCCTTAGCATGATGTTTAGGCGTTCATCCTCAATGTATTGATTAAAATCCATTCTTAAGATCACCTATCAGGCTGCCACTGTGTCTACAAAACCTAATGGATCAAGAATCAACACTACTTGTTCTTCGCCGATCAATGTTGCTCCTGAAATCCCAGGCAAGTAATCTCCAATAGTACTAATCGATTTCGTTACTATGTCTGTTTGCCCTAGTAAATTCCTAATTTTTAGAGCCACTCTGGAACCACCCTTACTCCAAAGAATTATTTTTTCTCTTTGTTTTTTGGTTCTTCCTTTCAGTGGCGTAAATTCTGTATTCTTGAAATAAAGAGATTTCTTTGGAATTATTTTTGAAATATCGATTAAAGGAATAAGTTGTTCTTGATAGCTAATATATTCTCTATTTCCTTGTTCAAAGACAATTACTTCTTGCGGAGTTAAGAAAGCTTCAACATTAGTCATGGGTAAAGCGAACTGATAGCCTTGTTCCTCAATAATTACCGCGTTCACGATAGCAACAGTTTGTGGTACTCTTAAAATAAACGTTGTTCCTTTTCCAGGGGTAGTTTCTACTTGGATATTACCACCAATGTCTTCAATAACCTGTTTAACTATGTCTAAACCTACACCTCTACCAGCAGCCTCTGTTGTCTTTGATGCTGTTGAAAAGTTAGGAGCAAAGATTAGATTAAGTAATTCGGTCTTTGAATATTCTTTTCCTTTCTCGAGTAATCCTAATTCTATGCCTTTTTTCTTGATTTTTTCGAAATCAATTCCTCGCCCATCGTCTTGGACAGAGATAATTATTTCTCCTCGTTCTTGTTTAGTGTCTATAATAATAGTACCTGTCTCTTTTTTGCCTGCGCGTTTTCTTTCAGCTGGCTTTTCGATACCATGAGTAACAGCATTCCTTACCAAATGTAATAACGCTTGGTTAACTTGGTCTATTACTGAACGGTCTAGCTCTAAATGACTTCCTCTAATAATAAGTTCAACTTTCTTTTTCTGTTGTTTTGCCAGATCTCTTACCATTCTTGGGAATCTGTCATAAATATGGGTCAAAGAGACCATTCTCATTCGCATAATTACTTCTTGAATGTTAACAACTGAAGCTTCGATATTGGCTACTTGCTGATTAATTACTGGGTTAAAGTCAGTTCTTAATTCCTTAGAGATTTTGCTAGTAGAAAGAACTATTTCCCCTAATAAGTCAAGAACATAGTCCAATAAGTCTAAATTTACTCTTACTGTCTTAATGGTTTTTCTTTTTTCTTTAAATGAAATTGTAGGGGTCTCTACAACGGTCTCTTCTTCTTCCTCTAATTCTTCAAATAATGGGATAAGTACAACTCGTTTTATATCTTGGATCCCACTTAGAGCTTCTTGTAGGGTTGTTTCGTCTTCGTTAGAAACGATTTCTAATTCTACCTTATCAAAGACTTTTCCTTCTTCAATGTCATCAATTGAAGGATTACTACTTATGATTTGAGCATAATTTTCCAATTGTTTAACTGCAACTAAAGCCCTTGCAGACTTTAATGGAGCATCTGGCTTAAGTTCAATAATAACTTGGTATTTCTTAGCCAACTTCAAGTCAGGAATCTCGTCTTCACTGGTATATCGTTTCTCTTCAACTTTCTTACTAGGAGGCGGAACAACACCAGCCGGTGTTGTTTTAGGAGCTTCCTTTACAGGAGGTTTTCTTCCTTCAGCATAAGCAGTGATTTTTTCTATTAAATCCTTAGTCTCAATTTTATCCAAAGGTTTATTCTCTTGAATTGCGTCCCTGAACTCGTTAAGTTTGTCGCTGAACTCAAATAATGCATCGATAAGTCCAGGATCAAAACTTGGATCTTTAAGAATCTTTAACAGAGAATCTTCTACCTTGTGAGTGAGCGTCGCCAATTGATCGTAACCCATAGTAGAAGCCATGCCTTTGATAGTATGTGCTGCTCTCATCACTTCATGTAGTTTATCCTTGTCCTTTGGATTCTTCTCAAGGTCTAATAACAATTGATTTAGTGAGGACACTATTTCATCTAATTCGGAAAGGAACAAGTCTTTATATTCATCGAACTCACTCACAAGATCACCATTTAACAATTGATTTTCATTTTTTAATTATTGTTTCTCATAAGTTGGTTAATTGCCTTTGGGATATCATATAATGGTATGACCAGATCAGCTAAGTTATTTTCAATTACTGCTTTCGGCATGCCATATATAACCGCAGTGCTTTGATCTTCTGCTATTATTTTTCCACCTTTGGACTTTATTAGTTTACACCCTTCCGCACCATCCTTACCCATACCAGTTAAAATAGTAACTAGCACATTTCCATTATAGTTATGATAAATGCTTTCCAAGGTCACATCAACTGAAGGTTTAACAAAATTCTTAGGAGGACCATCGCTTAACTCAAACTTATAGTTACCCAAGCCATATTCCGTAGCCCTAACTACTTTAAGGTGCCTCCCAGCAGGAGCTATATAAACAATCCCTGGTCTTATGATTTCACCATCCTCCGCTTCCTTTACACGAACAGAAGCTTTCTCATTAAGTCGTTCTGCAAAGTTTTTAGTAAATCCTCTAGGCATATGTTGAACAACAATAACTGGCGGAATATTGCTTGGCAGTTTTGGAAGAATTTTATACAAGGCCTTAGGTCCACCAGTAGAAGCACCAATAACAATTAAAGAATTAGTAGGTTGTAACGGAGGTAAAGATTTTAGATCACTACTTTTTTGAGAAAACATTTGTTTGGTTATTGCTTTTGTTTTGTTTATTGATTGGAAAGCAGCAAAAGCTAAGATCTTAGTACGAATGTCTTGGATAACTTTTTTGAAACCCTTACCTTGAGGAGTTTTAGAGACAAATTCTATTAAAGGATTGGAAAATGCCAGACTTAAGACTTCGTCAAGTTCATGTTTATCTAAGGAGCTCATTAGAATAATTGGTAGTTTACGCTTTTTCTGGATTTTTTTAGTTAGTTCCGCACCATTACCATCAGGGAGAATCACGTCTAAGACTAGTACATCTAAGTCTTTTTTAAACGCCATATACTCCGCTTCCATTATTGATTTACCAACACCAACGACTTTGATCTTTGGATGTTGATCTAAAGAGTCTCGGAGAACGGTTCGAATTAGGGAAGAATCATCTACGACCCCTACCCGGACAGTCTTAGGAACTAACACTTCTTTCCCTCAGTAACTAATTCTGCAACTTAGATAGTTAATGTTTAAACCTCGTAACGCAACACTATTCATTAGGCTCTAAGAAAACACATAGGGGTCTATTGGATCGTCTTTGCAACTACTTTAATAATCTCCTCGTTACGGAATGGCTTAATAATGAATTCCCTGGCTCCGGCTTTAATAGCGTCTAAAACAAATGACTCTTGACCTAAAGCAGTAACCATTATTATTTTGGCGTTAGGGTCGAATTGCATTATTCGCCGAACCGCCTCAATACCATTTAGTTTGGGCATTACTATGTCCATAGTAACAATATCTGGTCTTAATTTGGCATACATTTCAACAGCTTCTTCACCGTTGGTAGCCTCTCCTACAACTTTGTGTCCTTGGCTAGTTAGAATACGACGCAAGACCATTCGCATGAATTTCGCATCATCAACGATTAACACGGTGCCCATTTAATCACACCTTTATTTTTTCCTTATTGACTACAGATGGTTTTCGACGGTTTTTTTCCCGCTGTAAATGTTCTTGAATTCACATTTATAAGCTATATGGGTTCAACGTAACTTTTTTGTCAATAAACTATACCGTGTTACCCAATATCGATTAGGAAAACAAAAATTAAAACTTGATCGTAGAATGCAATTATTTAGAGAAATATTACTGACTAAGTAAGTCATTTAATGCATCGATTAATTTTGGGAATTGGAACCTAAAACCCAGTTCTAAAAGTCTTTTGGGTAAAACCTTTTGTCCATTAACTAGTGTTGAAGCCATCTCACCAAGCATGATCTTTAACAGAAATGTAGGATATTTCATCCAAACTGGTTTGCCCATTACTTTACCAATCAGTTTTACGAAATCTTTGTTTTTAACTGGTTCTGGAGATGTAATATTATACGGCCCTTTACAGCTTTCACAAGAAATTAAAAATAAGAACGCAGAAACAAGATCTTTAATATGGATCCATGAATACCATTGTTCACCTGAACCGAAAGGACCAGCAACATAAAATTTAAACATAGGCATCATTTTTTTTAATGCTCCACCTTCAGAGCTCAAAACTAGACCAATACGTGTAACAATTCTTCTAACTCCTAGCGCTTCGACGCCATCAGTACTTGCTTCCCATGCTTGAACTACTTCAGACAAATAACCAGAGCCAGGCCCATCATCCTCAGTGAATTCTTTTGAGTTATGGTAATCATAATAACCAATAGCAGATGCTTGTACAAGGACAGAAGGCTTTTCATTAGCTTTTTCAATTGCATCAACAACTGCTTTTCCAGCATTAACACGGCTTTCCAGAATTAACTTCTTTCTTTTTTTGCTCCATCTTTTGCTTGCAATGTTTGCTCCAGCTAAATTAATAATAACAGTACCAGAAGTTATTAGTTCAAACCATCCTTCTCCATTCTTACCATTCCATTGAATCAATTTTATACGAGGATCAATTTTTTTCTGGTATTTCTTGGGATTTCGGGATAAAACAATAATTTCATGGTCTGCCTTTAAAAGCTCTTGAGTTAAAGCAGATCCTATTAAACCTGTACCTCCAGTAATAATATATCGCATACCAAATACTACTTAATAAACTTTAATAACAAATGTTTTGATCTCTTAAAAAACAGATTATTTCTAAATTTTTTATGCTATCAGCTTTTAACTCATTACTTACCCAACCTTTCCAGAAAGAAGAGGACTTCTTACCGACAGAATTATAACAGTTATATTTTATAATATAATAATTATATTATAGATATCTGTTTTATTTATATATGCAATTAATTATTAAACAAACTATGAAACATGACTTAGGTAAGTCATTGCACTCCATATGCTATGTTTACGGTAATACCTTACTTGTTGATGCAACCAAGGTCAGAAGAGAAAAAAATAATGTCATGAGACAAGAACTCTTGCTAAAGCGAGGGGGCGTTCACGTGAAAAACATTTAATGATGTTACAACTTTTCCTAATTCAAGTTCATTAAATAAAAAAAATATTTTGAAAGAATAATAAACCCTACTGATTCCTTATTTCTTCAATATACTTTTTTCCTTCGTCAGTTAAACCCCAAGCAGGAACACTACCTACTTTGAACTCTTTCAGATATCCTTTAGAGACAAATTCATCTAAGACCTCTTTAACTTCTTCTTTTGTTGGTTTTTCAGGGGACACTCTGTATAATGCACTAATTTGTAGCAATATATTTGCTAGGGTTTCGGTTCTTTTATTCAAATAAACATCTCTATCAAAAAACTCCAAGATATTTAGTTTTAACAAGTGTTTATCTACTGGCATTTTTTTCACGCTCCATACATGCTTATAATTGGTTTTTTCTTATAAAAGTAAGAAATTTCTTTAATTCACATTATGTTAAGTTAAATGCGTAGTCAAGTACTCCAGTTATTATTTATTTATTGTTACTAATTACTTTTTTTAACTTGATTATTTCATGCCATGAATGTTCAGGGAGTTCTAAAGAAGAAAGATCTTCGTTAGGATTAATAAATAAACTCTCAATCATTTCTTTAGGCTTTTCTAATCCCATAACTTCTAACACGGTAGGGGCAACATTACCTAATATTCCTTTTTTTAGTTTAGCATCCTTTATAGTAATAAAAAATGGAACGGGATTAGTTGTATGGGCAGTATGAGGCTTTCCATCCGGTGTCTTTAATTGTTCGGAATTACCATGATCAGAAGTAACAATTAAGATATATCCATTTTTTTTAGCGGCATTATACATCATCCCTACTGCCTTGTCCGCAGATTCTACGGCGATAACTGTTTCTTTTAGCTTCCCAGTATGCCCAACCATATCTGGTGCAGCAATATTACATAGTATAAAGGCGTATTGTTTTTTATTTATAGCCTCAACAACAGCATCTGCAATCTCAAAAGTGCTCATCTCTGGCTTTAAATCATAGGTTGCTACTTTGGGAGAGGGTATCATTAAACGATCTTCGCCTGGAACAGGTTCCTCTCTTCCTCCATTAAAAAAGAAAGTTACATGCGCATATTTCTCTGTTTCAGCAGTATGAAACTGCTTAAAACCATTTTTAGAAACTACATCCGGAAGAGTATTTTCAGGTTGTTCCGGAGGAAATGCAACGGGAAGATTAAAATCAGCATCATATTCAGTCATGGTAACAAAATAAATATTAGAAAGATCTTTTTTTAAGTCGAAAGGAGCGTCTTTCAGTGCAATTGCCCTTGTAAGTTGCCTAGCTCGATCTGCGCGAAAATTAAAGAAAATAATTACGTCATTGTCTTCGATAATACCATTCTTGTCAACCAAAATAGGGGTTAAGAACTCATCAGTTTCTTTTCCAGAAGCATATCTTTCCATCATTTCCCGAACAGGATCATCGGTATACTTTCCTTTTCCTAAAACTAGTAAATCATATGCTTTTTCAGTTCGATCCCATCGTTGGTCTCTATCCATCGCATAATAACGCCCCACAATTGTAGCGAGCTTACCCGTACCTAAGGTTTTCATGAAATTAATAAGATCATGTATGTATCCAGCACCTGCAGTTGGAGAAGTATCTCTTCCATCGGTAAAAGCATGTACATATACCTTATCAACACCCAGTTTGTTAGCCATTCTAAGTAACGCTTTCAAATGATTAATGTGGCTATGAACACCACCATCCGAGACTAAACCAATTAAATGAAGCTTTGATCCGCGTTTTTTTGCTTCTAGCATTGCATTTTTTAAAACGGGATTTTCAAAAAAGCTACCATCTTCAATTGCTAAATCAATTCTGACAATATCTTGGTATACAATCCTTCCAGCACCCAGATTCATATGACCTACTTCTGAATTTCCTTGTTGACCTGGTGGTAATCCCACACCACCACATGCTGCTTGGAGAAGAGTAAACGAGTAATTCTCACCGAGATAGTCCAAGTTAGGAGTTTTTGCATGTAAAACTGCATTGTCATAATCTTTAAGAGAAAAGCCCATACCGTCAATAATCATTAAAACAACGGGTTTTCCTGGTAAATCTGCGACCGATTTCCATTTCATCTATTTAACAAACAGATCATATTACAATTAAGCATAAGGGTTTATGAAAAAATACCAAATCCAAATAATAACCAACACTTATTTCCAGACGAAATCAAAACAATTTTTTTGTTTTAAGTATTTCGCCCAAAAAATAGCCACTTTTACGCGGTTGCCTTTCAAATGTTTTGTGATCAAAACCGGCTAATCCAAATTTTGGAATATAACCTTCTAACCATTCAAAATTATCAATAAGACTCCAATAGAAATATCCCTTAACAGGAATGCCTAATTTTAATGCTTCTAATACTTGAGCCAAGTGTTCTTTAATATATTCTACTCTTTCCTCATCTTTCAAAGTAGCAATTCCGTTTTCAGTTATATAAATAGGTCTTTGAAGAGTGTCCCATAATAATTGAATTGCTCTTAAAAGCCCTTCAGAATCCCATTCCCATCCTGTCTGAGTCACTTTCTCAGCATTTGGTAAATGATTTATAGCCATATTTGGTAGCTTCTGAGAGATCCATACATGAGTATAATAATTTAAACCCCAAAAATCAATTGATCCTTTAAGACCAGGATAACGTTTTTGTGAGAAAGGTAGTTTTCCAGTTCTTATGCCACGTAAATAATTATCATTAAATAACTTATTAATAAACCATGCCAGATACTTATCAAGAGGAAATAAGTTTAGAGAATAGAACCATGTTATGTTTTTCACAATTCCAACTGGAACGTTTGGAGTTAATTTTTTAAGTAATTTATAAGTTTCTGCATGAGCTATCAATTGATTCGTTGTCACTCTTATGGTTGATAAAACACTGTTTTTTCCAGGTGGAAAGATCCCAGTAAAATATCCTAATACAGAAACAACCCCAGGTTCATTAATGGTCATCCATGCATCAACATTATCACCTAACTCCCTACCGACCACATATGCATATTTTAAAAATTCTTTAATCACTTCTTTATTTTCCCAAGAACCTTTTTGATACATCCATATGGGAGTAGTAAAGTGATGAAGAGTAACAAAAGTTTTAATTCCTTTATCTTTAAAAGTTGCTAAATATTCTTTGTAATGTGCTAACGCATCAAAATCAATTACGTTTTCCTCGGGGAAAACTCGAGCCCATTCAATACTCATACGATACGCATTTAAGCCAAACTCTTCTACTAACTGAACATCTTTTTCATATAACTCCCATGAATTACAAGCCTTCCCGCATGGTTCGCCAGTTACAATATGACCAAGTTTTTCCCATATATACCAGTCCGTATTATAAATTTCTCCTTCAATTTGATATGAAGAGGTAGCAGCACCAATAAGGAAATCTTGTGGAAACATTAACTCGGACATTTTTAATTCACTAAGATCGAAGTAATTTATTAAAAATAAGAGTTTTGTATGTTAAACATCGATCATGGAAAAGAAAAAAGACACTCCTAACAGCTCACTCTTTCTTTTTCTTTAGCTCCAAAGACTCTACAAAATCTTTAGGTAGATTATCTGCCATTCCTTTTTCGGGTAAGACAAGTTTTGTTTTTCCTTTTCTTTTAACCTTAATTAATTTAGCCTGCTTTAACAAATTGACATGATAGGTAAGAGTACTAGGATCAATTCCTAAAAGCTCATTTAATTCACATAAACAAGTTTTTTCACGTATTAATAAAATTGACAAAATTTTCAGACGCACTTCACTAGATAAAGCCTTAGCAAGTAACATGATTTTAGATATCTTGTTTTCATATGCATCAGTTTCTAAGAACTTTCTTAGTTTGTTAATGGTTTCTTGGTATTCTTCGAAAGAATGTTCTTTGCTGATTCCAGCCTTGATTGTTATTTCAAAAACATCTTCAAGTGTTCGAATGTTTTGTGTCTCCATTTTCATCAACACAGATATTATCAAACTTAACAGCAATAATAATTTCCTTTCTTTCAAAATAAAAATAGAAAGATTATTATATGTATTACTGAATTTTTATTTTAAAATTAAAAAACTAAGAGTTATAACAATTAACCAGATCTAAGTATCTTTTTATGAAGGAATAATAAACGGTGGTAAAGAAGAAGAAAATGGAGTCCCCCTAAAAATTATATGAAATATTTTTGTAAGAATACTTTCAATTACAATCTGAACTTGAGAAGGAGAAATATCTCCTTTTTGGATAAATTCTATTAATATTGAAAAAATTTGGTCTAAGGCTAATGGAATAAATTCTCTCATTTCATTGATTTTTTCATTATTGCCATTTCTCTGCCTTGAGAGAGTAATATCTTTTTCTAAAACTGCAACTAACGCAGAAGACAATAGCTCAGCGACATCTAAAGAAGTAAAGCTGATATCTCCTCTCGCTAAAAGAACACTTTCGGTAATATTTAGAATTTCTTTTAAGTCAAGATCTTCATCATCTATTCTTATTTTAGTTGTTGCTATTTTTTTGAATAATCGAGATTGGATCTTACTAGGCAACCATAAGATCATTTCATCTAATGATGAGAGCAATCTTTTATCATGACACGCATTTGCTATTTGTATTATTGAATCACAGATATGCCAACCATAAAGGGACTTTGTAAACTGTAATTGTTCTCCTCTTATTTTCTGATTAGTAAACCAAGCCGGTTTTGTTTCGTTATAATATGGAACTAAGTCATTTAAATTTAGAAATAAACGTTCAAGATCTGAAACTAAGTACTTTGCGGGAATTTTATTACCCATTTGACATGTTACAACTGCAAAATATGTTCGGTATGCTAATTGAATTGGAAAATCTAACCTTCCTAATGTTGAAAGAAGAATATTATGCCATTTAAAGAATTCTTCCCAAGAAATTGATGTTGTAAGGGTCTCTTGAGTGAATTTTAATAATTTGAAAGCCGCTCTGCATCGATTCCACTCTTCAGAAACATTTCTTCCATATGAAAGACGTTTTCCAACATGTTCAATCAATGAGTTATATAAACGATTGCCTAAAGGTTTCATTGATACAGATGCAATGTTGAGTAATGTTTCAATGGTATTAGTACACAATATTGGAAATTCTTTTTCGTCAGCTTTTTTAAGAAAATATTCAACAACGAATCTACAATCAAGGGAAAAACTCCATTCCATTAGTGCATGATAAAGTACTTGAAACTCGTCACTATCAGCACCATATTCTTCAAATGCTCTAATCGCTTCAGTGAGTGAATTTGTGTTTACGAATAATTTGAGACGCGAACGAAGAATTGTTTCCCAAGCCAGCCAAGGTATTTTGAGATCTTCTTCTTTAGGTAATTCAAGATCATTGATATTTAGCAATATTTGAATAGACCGTGAATAATCTTGTTTAAGATAGCTAACAAGTGCGATTATAAGATTTGAAATATATTCTGGTGTTTCATTGTCGTAGGAAAATAATTCATTGTCACTATTGTCATACCTAAGTAACAAGTCAGTTATACGTTCTAAAATTTTAATAGGCATAAAGTCAAAAAAAACGTCTTCTAATTTTTGTAATAATCGTGCTAAATTGCTTAACTCTTTAGAATATTTTTCTACTAAGTACTGAACGTCAGAAAAAGCCTTTCCCTTTTTATTTACTTGTTTTTTCAAGAATTGTTCATAGTTTTCTGGGGGAAAAAGATTACATGAACAGGTGGAATCACCATTATGAATAGGACATAAGAAGCCTTGTACTTTTTTGGCGGATTGAAGCTCTTTTTTAATCATATCGTCAACGTTTTCCAAAAATCCCACCTGTCGAGAGTTAGACGATGTTTTTTGTTCTCCTTTAGATTATATCATTTTTATCTAAAGAGATTGAGAATATTAATTCATGTTTTTGGCCAAAAAAAAATGTGTTATACATGGGTAAAACAAGGAATTTTTGCAAAAGGAAATAATCCCAAATCAAAAATAACCTCTCGGAAATTTGCACTTATAAAAAGAAAAAACATGATAAAAACGGATAATATATTGTTCTTTCTTCGCATCTAAAAGTTGATAATTTAAAAGTAATTTCCTTCGCTAAATCGAGTAAAACTTTTTACTATTAAGGTTCTAAATAATTTGATTACCATGGTTAGAAAAGTATACATGGTTTCTGGAGGAGTCTCCAAATTCACTAAAGCAAGAAAAGATAAGACATTCCAGGCAATCGTTAAAGAAGCATATGATTACACAGTTTCTAACTTGAAAATTCCACGAAAAGAAATTCATCAACGCATCGAAGCAACCACTGCCAGCTATTTTTCAGACCACTTCACACGCCAACTAATGGCAGGAATCATGGTTCAGGATTACTTAGGCCTAATTCCAAAACCAAGTAAGAGAATAGAAGGAGGCGGCGCTACAGGGGGTCTTAACTTCCAAACCGCCTATGAATCAATTGCCTCTGAAAGATTTGGTTTAGTATTAGCATATGGTTTTGAAACAATGAGTCATGTTAATACTTGGAAAGGAAACGAATTCATAGCATTAGCATCAGATGTGTCGTTTGATTATCCTGTGGGAGGGTTTTATTCAGGATATTATGCTCAGATGTGTGTACGACACATGTACGAGTTTGGTACTACCGTTGAACAACTAGCTTACGTATCAATCAAAAATCATAGAAATGCAATGTTCAACCCCTATGCTCAAAAAAGTGGGCGTCTAACTGTTCAGGATGTCCGAAAAGCTCAAATGGTTGCTTGGCCCTTGACCAGACTCGATATTTGTGTAATGAGTGATGGCGCAGCGGCAGTGCTACTCGCGGACGAGGATACTGCTTTTGAATTAACAGACACACCAATCGAAATCACTGGAGTGGGTACAGGTACAGATGCTATGCGTATGGCAGATAGACCACACAAAGATGTTCTTTTATTACCACATGAGAAAACAGAAGATTATATAGGAGAACGTTTTGTAGGTGGTAAATTAAATTACCCCGGAATTCATTCATTTAGAGCTGGAAGAATGGCTGCTATAGAAGCTTATAAAAACGCCAAAATTACCGATCCACTTAAACAAATCGACTTTGCAGAAGTACATGATGCTTATACTTCTTCTGAGCTTCAAACAATTGAAGACTTAGGCTTTTGTAAATATGGAGAATCTGGGAAATTTACTGAAGAAGGAAACACATTCATGCCAGGAATTGACTATGGCTTAGATTTACCTAAACAAGGTACTATCCCCGTTAATCCCTCTGGTGGATTAATTGCTTGCGGTCACCCTGTAGGTGCTACTGGGCTAATGCAAGCAGTATTTGCATTCTGGCAATTACAAGGGACAATAAAAAAACATTTCGTGGCGGCGGGAATGTCAGAAGAGAAAGCAAGTGTTTTACAACTCAATAACCCTAAGAGAGGATTAATTCATTCACATGCGGGAACTGGGACGTATGTGACAGTATCAATTTTAGAACGTCCAAAAGACGTGGAGATAGTAGACCAATAAGGAGGAATATATAACATGGCAATAAAAAAAGATCCAAACGCGAAATTACCTGAAGATTGGCGAAATATGCCAGGAACAGTTGTTTTCAATTTGCCTTTCCCTAAAGAATGGGAAGACGATGATTTAAAAGGAATGCAACCGATTATAATTAGATTTGATTATTCCATTTCTTACCATCATAGTTATGGGCAGGACAGCCCATGGTTTGCAGCAATTGCGAATGGTGAATTAATTGGTACTAAATGTCCCGAATGCGGATTCACCACAGCAAATCCAAAGCTTGCGTGTCAAGAATGCGGAGCAGAAACCAAATGGGTAAAACTACCCAAAGAAGGTAAACTACACTCGTTTACAGTTTGTTATTTTGGAGCAGAAAAATTCTTAGACGAAACTCCTTACATATTGGGATTAATTGAATTAGAAGGTGTTGATACCTTGCTTTTAACAAGAATACTTGGTCTTGATCCTAATGAACCATCATTAGATTGGATAGGCATGAAGATGAAAGCAAAATTCCGTAAGCTTTCCCAGTTAAATCCAACAGATGTATATTTTGTACCTGCAGAAGATTAGATTAAATAATCTTTTTTTTTATTTTAATTGAAATTTCTAAATTTTTAGTAAGTTTTTTCTTAGTATTAAATAGTGTTCTCAGTTCTAGACTAGATAACTCAGAAAGATTTTCTTTCTAAAAAATAATTTAGCAACCAGTTTTTTAACTTTCTCGGCGGGAAATCCTCTCCCTTTCGGAAGGGAGGGGATGAAAGCCGAAAACATTATGTTTTTTTGTATATTTTTTTCTTGCAGGGCTGGGACGGCCCGTAGCGCCTGTGGAGAGAGTCTCCTCTGTGAAACAGGAAGTCCCTAGCAAAAGCAGGGGGTAGTTCACATTTAGATTATGATATTAATTATAAATAAAAAAGAGGTTTATTAAATTCTTATTTCTTAATTGTATAAGAAATTATATAAGAAAATTATTTTTTCACTCCCCAGAACTCCCAGTCAATTAAGCCTTTAGGTATTTTAAAGATGTAATTATTGTTGGGATCTCTCCAAAGTTCCCAGTCATTTTCTATACCTAAATAGCTACAGGAATTCTTTTTCATATGTCTAGTAATAATCATCGTCTGGATTTCAGAAGTACCACCGCCAATAGTAGCAGTTCTAACATCTCGAACATGTCTTTCAGCAGGATACTCTTTCGAAATACCATTTCCTCCATGAATTTGTTGGTTCTGGTAAGTAATACTGACTCCAGCTTCGCTGGCATATAATTTAGCGATAGATGCTTCAATAGACCATGGTCCACCTGTATCTTTTACTACTGCGGCCCTTATATACGCGTTTCTAGCAATATCTAATTGTTTTTCCATTGTTTTTATTTTTCTATTAATTATTGGAAAATCAATTATTTTTTGGCCGAAAGCTGTCCTTAAGTTAGAATACTCAACTGCTTCTAAATATGCTGAATAAGCAATACCCGTAGCCCATGCCGCTACACCGATTCTTTCCCCTCCACTTAAACCAAGAATTGTTTGTTTTAACCCCTCTCCGCGATTACCTAACAAGTTTTCTTCAGGAATCATAACATTGTCAAAATTAAGTACTGCTGTTGGTTGGGCTTCTAAACCATATTTTTTCTCTAATCTTAAAACAGAAAAACCCTCTATTCCTTTTTCTAAAATAAATTGGCTTAGACCTTTCTTTCCCTTTTCGGGGTCAGTGCGCGCCAATAGAATATATATATCAGAAAAACCACCATTGGTTATCCATTGCTTTTGTCCATTTACAATATAATACCCATCTTCATAACGGGCGGTAGTTCTAATACCAGCAAGATCTGAACCCGCCCATGGTTCTGTAAAACACACGGAACCAAATTTTTCCCCTTTTAATAGAGGAGGGAGATACTTTGCTTTCTGTTCTTCGGTACCAAATTGCATAATTATATCAATAACAGAACCTTGAACTGCAACGCCTAAACCAGTGCTCCCACAAGCTCGAGATACGATCTCAGTAAAAGCAGAATACAAAGTATAAGGTAAATTTAAACCACCATATTTTTCAGGACCAAAAATAGAGTAAAGCCCAGCTTTTCCGAATTCGCGGTATACCTCTTCGTTCCCCGGTGGCAAAGACACTTTTCCATTTTCTAATTTTGGTCCATGTTTTTCAAACTCAGGAGCTTTTGCTACTAGCTCTGTTCTTTCAACAAGTGTATTGCTTAAGTTTAAAACATGGTTAATTGTTTCCTTATCAAGCTCTAATTTTTCATGGTGTTCTTCAATATATCTGCTTAGTACGTCCATATGTGTAACAATAATAATTTAATTATTAAAAATCGATTCCCCATCAAAATAATTAAAAATCTAAATCATTCCAACAATGGGTTAAGAAATTAAAAGCTTAACAGCTGAAATAATTAAATTTTAAGGGAAAATATTCTTTAATTTTGTTGATTATTTTGATTTTTGAAAAGAAGATGTATGATATAGTATGGAAACCCCATGGAGACTACCTAAAAAACAGTAATTTGAGACGGTTTATGGATAAACATGGAATAAAAGACTATCAAGAACTAGTTAAGAAAAGCATAAATAATATTGACTGGTTCTGGGAAGAAACCATTAAAGACTTACAAATAGAGTTTTATGAGCCATATCAAAAAATTAAAGACGATTCTCAAGGCATAGAATGGACAAAATGGTTTATCGGAGGAAAACTAAACATAGTACATAATCTATTGGACAAGCACTTAGATGCAGAAACCAAAAATAAGACTGCTATTAAGTGGGTAAGCGAAACGGGTGAAGAAAAGACATATACCTATTTAGAAGTTAATAGAGAAGTCAATAAATTAGCAAATGCGTTTAAAGATTTGGATATAAAAAAGGGAGATCGAATTGCTCTTTATATGCCCATGATTCCAGAAGCAGTATTCACGTTTCTAGCAACTTTAAAGATAGGGGCAATATTCATGCCTATTTTCTCTGGTTTTGGTCCTGATGCCGCAAAAGTGCGTATAAACGATGTGGGAGCCAAAATACTGGTGACATGCAACTATTCTTATCGGAGAGGAAAAGCTTATCCACAGAAAGAAAACGCCGACAAAGCAGTTGAAAATGCCTCTTCAATAAAAAAAGTTATTGTTGTAAAAAGAGCTGAACTCGAAACAAAAATGGTTGAGGAGCGAGATTTATGGTATCATGAGATAACTAAAGAAAAAGATAGAGAGATACTCACAGAGAAAATGGATTCTGAAGATTATGCAATGGTTCTTTATAGTTCAGGAACTACAGGAAAACCTAAAGGTACTGTACATACCCACGGAGGTGCTCTTGCAATAGCTGCAATGAATAATGCATATTATTTAGATGTAAGAACTGCTGATACATATTTATGGGTATCAGACTTTGGATGGATGATGGGGGCTTTTTACGTGATAGGAGCCATGCTACAAGGAGGCACTGCATTATTATATGAAGGTGCAATTGACTATCCAGAACCAGATCAGTTGTGGAATTTAGTTGAAAAACATAAAATCTCAATTTTAGGTATTTCTCCAACAGCAATCAGATCTCTTATCCCCAAAGGAGAAGAGTTAGTTAATAAACATGACTTATCTAGTCTTAGAATTATTGGTTCCACAGGAGAACCCTGGGACGATAAATCTTGGATGTGGATATTTAAAGTAGTTGGTAAAGAGAAAGTTCCTATTATTAATATTAGTGGAGGAACTGAAATCTTTGGATGTTTTCTTAGTTCAGTAGTAATGGCACCAATAAAACCAAAATGTTTTCATCAAGGTCTTGCTATGGATATTGACGTTGTAGATGATGAGGGTAAACCACTAGTTAATGAAATTGGCCATTTGATATGTAGACAACCATTTCCATCCATGACTCGAGGATTTTGGAATGATAATGAGAGATATATTAGAACATACTGGTCAAGATTCAAAGGAGTATGGTTCCATGGAGATTTGGCACTAAGAGATAACGAAAACTATTGGTGGTTATTTGGGAGATCTGATGATACCCTAAAAATTGCTGGTAAAAGACTCGGTCCTGCAGAAGTGGAAGCTGAATTGATCGCTCATCCTGCAGTAGTAGAAGCTGCGGCATTTGGAATTCCTCATGAAATAAAAGGGCAAGCAATTGCAGCATGTGTTGTACTTAAAGAAGGATATGAAGAGAATGAGAAATTAGAACAACAATTAAGAGAATATGTTGCAGAGAAGATCGGTAAGCCCTTCAAACCAGAAAGGATAATTTTTGTACCAGCATTACCAAAGACGCGTTCTGGAAAAATCTTGAGGAGGCTACTTAAAAAAGCCTTTTTAGGAGAAGAATTAGGAGATACCAGTGACTTCTCAAATTCAGAAGTATTTGAAATAGTAAAGAAAAAAGCTTCAAAAAATTAAAATTAAAAATGAATAATACTAAATTATCAAAAAGTAAATTTTCATTCTTTTTTTCCATTTGTAGTTATTTTAGGGCCTTCAGAAGTAACAATTAGAGTATGCTCGTGTTGACTAATTAATGCATTTTTATCTAATTCCACTAAAACATTATACCCAATAATACCCTCAACTCTTTTTAGCTCTCTCATCCCCAAAACAATCTCTCTTTTTGGCAAGTATTCATAAAGCCATCGCTCAGCAAATGGCAATCCTTCAAAAGTCTCAGAAGCAATTTTGTAAATTTTTCTAGCTGCTGGTGACCTTAATTTTGGAGTGACAGGAGAGGCCCTGAAAATATTGATTCTTGTAGGATCCCCACGTACTTCACCAGCTCCTGTTGAAGCAAAGGTCTCAATTGCAAAAACATCACCTTCCTCAACAATACTACCTCCTTTCTTAGAAGTCAAAGGTACAGCTTTTTGTCCATGTACAACATACCTTTCGACAGTATGTCCTGAAAGATTTATTACAGGTTTAAATCCGTAACCTGTAATTATCTCCTCAATAATAGCGCCTAAGTTTCGAGTATCTGTCCCAGGGCGAATTAGGTCAATAGCTGTTTCTGTAGCTTCTTTAGAAGCTTTAATAAGATCAGGGTTATTTCCCAGATCTACAGTAATAGCCGTATCTGCGATAAACCCATCTACTTGAGTACCTATGTCAAACTTTACAATATCTCCTTTTTTCAATACAAGATCATCATCAGGTGGTGAAGTATAATGGGCAGCTACATGATTAATAGACACGTTTAACGGGAAACCAGGTTTTATTCCTGATTCTTTAATTATTTTATCTGCTAAAAGGCATAAGTCTATTGCTTTAACGCCGGGTTTTGCTTTCTCCCGTAGCGTATCTAAAATTTTTTTAGCTACATCTCCGGCTTTTCTGAGCTTTTCCTCTTTTTCCTCTTCACTGACATCTTTAAACTTGAGAATTGGATGAGGACGCTCAATATATTTACTATAATCTACTTTCCGCCTCATTACTACCACTTTATTATCAAAAACAAACAAAATAACATTTATTGTTTTGAAAAAAATGGATACGAATATAATTTACATATTAGAGAAAAAAACTTTTTAGAAAAAGAAAAACACTATAAATAATTGAGTTATTTCACTAACAGCCCAAATAAAACATAAAGATATTGATTGTATTTATTAAAAATATTCTAATAATTTTCACTTATTATTCTATTCTATGGTTGAAATAAACAATTCCTCTTAACTCTAATGAGTCCATTTGTTTTATTTTTAATAATAATTCTTAAAGCAACAATACTCTAAATATTAACCAAGGTCATAGATAGGTGGTCAAGATGAAAAAAATTATTCCCCAACAAATAATCTCAATGAAGGGAAAACAAAAAATTGTAATGGTAACGGCTTATGATTACATATCCGCAAAAATAATTGATAGCACAAAAAAGATAGACATTATTTTAGTAGGTGATTCATTAGGAATGGTAGTACAAGGAAGATCAGATACCCTACGGGTAACAATGGAACAAATGATTTATCATTCTGAGATGGTAAGTAGAGCTACAAAAAGAGCGTTAGTAATAGGGGACATGCCATTTATGAGTTATCAAGCAAGCATCGAAAGTGCAGTTATAAATGCAGGAAGATTCGTAAAGGAAGGAGGAGTTAACGCAGTAAAATTAGAAGGTGCTGGTAAAACACTACAAAAAATAGAAGCAATATTAGATGCAGGAATACCTGTGATGGGTCATTTGGGACTTACACCACAATCTGTTAATAAATTCGGTGGCTATAAGCTTCAAGGAAAAACCATGAAAGAAGCAGATAGAATTTTAAAAGAAGCAAAAGAACTAGAAGACGTTGGTGTTTTTAGTATTGTTTTAGAAATGGTACCAGCAAAACTAGCGGAGAAAATTACAAATTCCATAAGTATTCCTACGATCGGAATCGGTGCAGGACCATTATGTGATGGGCAAGTACTTGTTTATCATGATATTTTAGGATATGGAGATTTCAAACCCTCCTTTGTGAAAACATATGTAAACTTATCCGAAATAATTTCAAAAGCAATGACAGAGTATGCTAACGATGTATTAACTGGCAAATATCCTTCTGATGAATACACGCCAAGACAAAATATTGAGGAATAAACTAGGAGTGAGAAAAATTTGAATGATGAAAATATTGAGGAAAATCAAAAAGAGGAATTTGATACTGATGAACTTGATAATATTATTGAAGGGTTAGTACAAATTAAAAGTCGCATTGGAAGAGGATACATAAAGCTTTGTCCTAAGTGCGTTACTACTGCAGTACGCGAGTTTTCTGTTACTGGAATTCTTGTACCAAGTAAATATTACTGCCCTAGTTGTGGATGGATAGGATATGTACCTTTAGAAGCAGACATAGACGAACTAATAAAGCATTTCGAAGAATTAGTGAAAGACCATGACGAAAACATCAAGAGACAAGGGAGAAATAAATAGAGATAAACCATCATTAAGTTGGTTTGTACCAAGAGTAACTACAGTAATTTTTGCTTCTTTTTCTGCTGGAGCGATTCGAACAATACTCTCATTATTTCTCCCATTAACTCAAGTTGAAGGATCCGTAGAATTAGGAATTTTACTAGCTGCTAGTGGAATTGCGGGACTGAATTTTGGTAAAGCATTTGGAGCACTTATAACATCAAAATATGTTGAGAAAGTAAATGAATTTACGTGGTCACTTCTTGCTTCTCTGATGATCCTAATCGGTGGAGTCATGACCTTTACGCAGGTGCTTCTTACTTTATCCTTAGGGCTCTTTGTTGTTGGGATGGGATTGGGGATAGCATTAACAAGTTATATGGGTATTGGTGTATCAAAGTTTACTGCAAAATACCGGGGAATTGTACTAGGTATCTTTGAGGTTTCAACCTATGTTTCAATTTCATTGGGTGCGTTTTTTATTGGTCTAATTTCTAACCAACGAGATTATTGGGTAGCAAGTGCAGTAGTAATCATATTAGGAACTATTGCAATGATATTAGTGTTCTTGTTTTTAAAGCGGACATCAATGCCAGAATCAGAAAAAACAATTAATACTGCGTTAAAGATAAAAGATATTTTTATACCACCAGTAAAGACTAAACCAGTAATTCTTGCGTTTTTAGTAGGAAACTTGGCTAAGATCACCGAATTTATAGTTGTTGCTCTTGTTCCTTTTATTATCATACAAGGAGAAGAAGGAACAAATAGACTCGTGGCAACAATATTAGGATTATTCACAATTGCATGGGCATCTTTACTTGTTATAGGAGCAAGAATTGGTGACAAATATGGAAGAAAATGGATTGTAGTTATTGGATTGTTAGGTCAAGGAACAAGTCTATATTACTTAATTGTCTCTGAACCTATGGGCAAAATGATTTCTGCTCTCTCCTTAGGAGCAAGCATTGGGCTATATTATTCTTCAATCGCAGTTATTGCAAATGATACGGTTCCCCCCAATATAAGAAAACGACTACTAGGATCATATCGTTTCATTGCGGATATGACACCTCTTATAGGAATTATAGTACTAGGTATTGTTTTTGTAATTCTATATGTAATGGAAAAAGCATTTACACCTCTAATTGCTT
The DNA here is from genome assembly GCA_027061945.1 of Candidatus Heimdallarchaeota archaeon. Taxonomy (GTDB): domain Archaea; phylum Asgardarchaeota; class Heimdallarchaeia; order Heimdallarchaeales; family JAJRWK01; genus JAJRWK01. Next base: position 5,328 of record JAMOVR010000220.1, on the reverse strand, counting down.
CATACTTAGTTATTGGAACTGCGGGCATTATTATTGTTTATGCACTGTTTTACGCTATGTTTGCACCAGAAACAAATCCTGTTTGGGACAGCCTTAAAGATATACAAAAGCACTTAGAGTTCTCAAGAAATATAATCATAATTGGAAAGAGTATGGTAAAAGAATTAGAAAAAAATCGCAATGATAACATTACTCAACTATTAAAAAAAGCAAAACAAAATGAAAGAGATGCAGATTACGTGGTTAATCACTTAAAACATTCACTATTGGGTTCTTTTAGACCTGGAGAAGATGCTAAATATTTTATGCAAACCGTATTACTTCAAGATAAAGCGATTGGGCAAATCTACCGAGGGTTAAGGCTGTTAGTGTGGTTATCATCTACCGGAACACAAATCCCTAAAAACTTCTTAAAACAGATTGAACAACAGTTAACGTTACTAGAGCATCTTGTTAATAGGTTATATAAAGCGGTTTCTAGCGTTGTAATGGAGCTTACTGAATTCGAGGTAAAACAACATGGCGTGAAAGAAGTAGAGGAAGAGTTAGATCAAATATACGACTCATTCATGGCATTATTAATATCAGAGGGGAAAAATGAAAACTTCATTACTTTTTATGTTTTAAAAGAATGTGTCGAACACTTCGAAAAAGCTGCTAATCAATTTGAAGATGCTTCAGATGCATTTATGGAACTGATATATACAAAAATAGCATAAGTATTCTTAATTATTTTATTTTTTGAACTTAAATAAAAAAAGTTAAGGAGAATAATGTTTGCCCGGTTTTGCCCCTCCTGTCCTCGCATAATCGGCTCGGGAGGTCCTCGTACCGGGCAACATTAAAAAATAATAAACGGTTACTTATAAAATTCCTCTTACAATCTAAGATAACTACTCCCTCGATTATGCGAGTGGTTTTTATGGCCGTAATTTCACGTTATTTGAGAGGTCAAAATACGAATTTTTCACAGATATCTAACCCAAAGGCGTATATAAAAAAATCATGGAATGATATAAAAGCATGATTTTATCGGTTTTCATATCCCACCTCACCTTTACAAAAGGAAGAGAGCTTCACGCCAATAAAGTTAAACTGATACTAATTAGATTTAGAATTTTAACATGACATTTTTTACCTTTTAATTTTTTAATCTTCAGTCCTTTAATGGTATTAGAATGAGAAACTTAGGAATAGTGATAAGCGCAGATTATTTTCCTTTAAAACAAATTATTGACATAATACCTCTTGTAGAAAAACAGGGATATAATCAAATAAGTGTTCCTGAAATGTGGGGACATGATATAGTTACTCAACTTACAATAATTGCTTTAAAAACTAAAAAAATTCATTTTAGCTCTGGAATAATAAACATGTTCTCGAGATCTCCAGGATTAGTAGCAATGACTTCCGCTACATTACAGGAGCTTTCAGAAGGTCGATTTATTTTAGGCCTTGGTCTAAGTGGACCAAAAGTAGTAGAAAACTTACATGGGAAAAACTTTGATAAACCATTAAAAAGAACTAAAGAATTTGTACAGATTGTTAAAACATTATTAAATAACGAAAGACTACATTTTCCGGATTCAACTTATGGGAAATTAATTGACTTTAAACTTTCTTTTAAAAATAAATATTCTACAAAGATCCACATTGCGGCATTAGGACCAAAAAATATGAAATTAGCTGCAAAAATCGCTGATGGATGGATACCAGTTTTAATGCCTTTAGAAGCTTTCAGACAACAAGTAGACACTATGCATAAGCATCTTAAGAATTATGGAAAACAGAAAGATGATTTTGATATTACTCCGTTCGTTCTTGCTTTGAAGGGCGATAATAAAAAAACTATTACTTTATTAAAAAACCATTTAGCATATTATTTTGGAGGCATGGGAAACTTTTACAATAACATGCTAAGTAGAATGGGATACGAAGAGATAGCAAATGAAATTAGAATTTTGTGGGCTAAAGGAAATAGAAAAGAAGCTGCAGAAGCAATTCCATTAGAACTTTTAGAAGATACATGCATAATGGGAACACAGAAAAAAATGAAAGAAAAATTACAAGATTATTATGAAGCAGGAGCTACTACACCATTAGTAAGCCTACCTTTCGGAACAAATATAGATAAAGCAATAGAGACAATAAAAATTTTAAGCCCAAAACAATAAAAATTCTTTTTATTCTATGCCAAAACAATTTAATAAAGGCTTCATTATAGGAAAACAAGGACGATTTTGAGTTAATTAATGCTAAATAAAAAGCCAATAACATGTTGGTGAATTTAAGATATGCCAAGTAGAAAATCAGAGCCTAAAAATGAAAAAATAAAAGAATTAGCATATAAACGGATTGCTAAGAAAAAACCAGAAATATTGGAAAAACAGGCGACAAAAGAAATAAAAAAGCAATCAACATGGCCCTATATCTTAATGATGGTTGTAGGACTAATCGTTTTATTTATTGGTAGTGCAATCCAAAGTTGGGCAATAGTAATTACTGCAATGATTATTTCTTTTTATGGAACAATGAAATATAGTTATATTACAGCTAAAACAAAAACAGCACAAAATAAAGCAGCAGTTGCCCAGAAAAAAAAGAAGCCGAAAGTATTAGGTGAAGAGATATTATAATTGTCATTAACACAAATAAAGGAAAATAATCTTCACTTACACAAGTCACTTCTCCGATCGTGCTTTCACAGGGTTTAGGATTTCCAGAATGGAATCCTTTCATGACCCGGATGCATAACATAAATAATGTAAACATGCCCCACCCTTGAGGGATTTAAATCCATTGCAAAAGCAAAGTATAGTTTACATCCAACCCACCTTAAAAAAAGAGACTTAACACCAATTTAACACCAATAAAGTCAAATTAGATAAAAATTATTTTCTTAGTTTTTTAGATTAATCTTTAGGTTTGGGTATTCGATTATATTTTTTCTTCTTCTTTTCAGGAGGTGGTTGAATCACTTCTTCATTCAATAATTCCATAATTACGCCTTCATGGTTTTTTATTTCTTCCATGATTCTTTTTTTCCAGTTTTCTAATTCGTCCCTCCAACGTTCAATCTCTTCAAGTCGCTGTTGAAACATTAAAATTATTTTCTCCGTCCCTACATCCCTATATGGCATAGCTTGGGGATCATAAACAGAAAGCCCTAACTTTAAAAGTTCAACGATCAACCTGGAACGAGGAACGCCTTCTCTCCTTGCTATCGCATCAATTTTTTTTCTCAGATCGTCTGGGCAACTAAAAGATATTTTTTGTTTTTTCTCCATACTCTCGCACCAAGTTATTTTTACTACAAATTCTCTTAATCGGTACAACTATTTATTTTATTCTAGCCATATGAACATTATAAACCGAAATTTAGCTCTAACGCAAAAAAACACAATCTAAGCATTGAAGATTTATAAAAATACTTTAAAAAGGGAGTTATTATTAAACTAACTTAATGTGAACTACCCCTTTCTTTTGCGAGGGGCTTCCTGCTTCACAGAGGAGACTCTCTCCACAGACGCTACGGGCCGTCCCAGCCCTGCAAGAAAAAAATATACAAAAAAACATATGATGTTTTCGGATTTCATCCCCTCCCTTTCGGAAGGGAATTTCCCGCCGAGAAAGTTAAATTTTAACTAGAAGATAATAAATTAATTCCAAAACTGCTTGAATTAACAGTATAAATAAAATTCAATAAAGTATCATATTCAGGTTGTGATAATTTTATTTTTCCTTTTTCGTGAGCAATAAAAAGCTTTGTAGCATATAATACGGCTCTATGAACTTCCTCTGTCTTTATATACACCCCACTTGATATTGCACTGCTAATCTTCGCGATATATTCAATAGACATTTCTTCTTCCTCTGGGCTGTATGTAAAATTGCTGGAATAAGACCCCATTAACACACCGATAAAATTATTGGCGCTTCCTATTATTAGTTTTTTTTTCTAAAATTCCAGAAAACAATAAAAGAAGAATTTTTCACCCAATGGAATACTCATTTACTAATCAAATGAATAGTAAAGAAAGACAAAAGATTATTTAAAATCAATACATAAACAGAGAAATAATTAGATATTGATTTAAATTAATTTTAAACTAGATAAAAAACATATAATTTAAAAATAAAACAATAAATTATATTGTATATGATTAAAGAGTATATATAAATAAATGTTTTAGAAAATACATTGTATAAAAATAAGCCTTTATTTTAAAAAGCCTATCTTTTAGAAGAGACAGACAAAATTCTTAAATTATTAACCCCATCTGTCAAATTTTTAAGCATTGTTTGGTTCATTATACATGGGCATTTTCAATTTTAAAACGAGGCATTTGGTGATAGTGTAGTGAGAGAGTATAGAGTGAAAATCATAATGGTAGGGGACTACGAAGTGGGGAAAACTAGCCTAGCAATTAGATTTACACAAAATCGTTTTCAAGCAAGCTATAAACCATCATTAGGAGTGGATTTCTTCCTTAAAAAAGTAGAAGTAAAAGGCAAAGGAATCGTGAAGATCCTTGTTTTTGACACTGCCGGCCAAGAATTTATTACATCTTTAAGACAGAGATATTTTAAAGGAGCTTCAGGAGCAGTGATTGTTTTTGACTTAACTAGAAGAGAGACCTTCACCCATCTAAAGAGATGGGTTAACGAAGTAAAAATGTATGCAGGAGAAGTCAAAAAAATAATTGTTGGAAATAAATTAGATCTAGGAGAACGAGAAGTAAGTAAAAATGAAGCAGAACAATTCGCTAATTCTCTTGGGGCAAAGTACTATGAGACCAGTGCAAAACTTGGAGATAATGTCCATGATGTGTTTTATGAATTTGCAAGCTTACCTTTTGAACAAAATTAAGTAATTGAAAAAATGCACATTATTTACAATTAACAATTCTTTTTTCTTAAGATGATACTGTAGTAATATTATTTCTTAAGAACAAAAAATCGGAGATAAATTAGGGGTAAGTAATGAGGTCTTCGGCGCCAGAATTATTGAAAGATGTTTTAGGAAAACTTGCATATAAAGAAAATGACGAACAATCGTCTAAAGAAGAGGGGATAATCGAAGAGAGCTTGCCTGTTTGTGAATGTTATAACAAAGAAACAAAAACAAGAAGTCAACTTCTCTTTGAGCCTACAAGTAAAAAGTATAATTATGTTGGAGAATGTTCTAATAACAAAATCTGTACAATGATAATGAAACAAAAGCATGAGTTTAAAATAAAGAATGGCAATTTAAAATATCGTAAAAATATTACTTATACTGCTAATCTAAATCAATACATGCAATAAAAAAAATCACTTTAAGTATTA
>JAMOVR010000219.1 GCA_027061945.1 Candidatus Heimdallarchaeota archaeon | reverse complement strand
GGTGCCATTTATCCAACGGGAAAAAGAATTCTTCGATGGGGATGAGAGAGGTCTGCGGCCGACGTGAGGCCCTTCGGTAATATAACCAGTTAAAGAGTCGAATGGACCAAGGATGAATCAAAGAAACAGGAGGAGTTAAAGGGAGGCCTTTGGGTTCTTTGGAAGGGGTTTTTAAAGGGGCCTCTTTGGCGTGCTCGCCGATAAACAAGACCGCTCGAGAGAAGGGATCTCTGGCTGAACAATCCACCCACGAGACGGTATAAAGAGCTTGTTGATATTCTTCAAAGGCCTCAAGGATTTCCTCTAAACCAGAGAGTAAGATGGTAGTTTGTTCGATAAAAGCACTGGGCACCTGTCTGAGTCTTAAGCTTACCTCGAGGATGATGCCAGTTAGTCCCATTCCTCCGCAAGTAGCGTAAAAGAGTTCTTGATTTTCTTTACGGCTAGTGCGAATCAGTCCCTTTCCCGGGATAAAAAGCAGGAGTTCTTCGACAAACTCACTAAAACAACCGTGATGATGGTGATTTTTACCGTGGATATCCGCGGCCACGGCCCCACCAAGGGTGACGAATTGCGTTCCAGGGACTACGGGCAAAAACCAACCTCGAGGGAGGAAGACTTGGATGATTTCCCGTAGAGAAACTCCTGCTTCCGCCCTCAAAAGGCCAGTCTGTGGATCAAAGGAGAGTAAACGATTGAGCTTCTTGACCAAGAGAATTTTACGTGCAAGGGCGCTGTCACCATAACTTCGGCCAAGGGCCAGGGGGATTCCCTGAGATATTTTATCTAATAGATAAGGTATCTCTTCCCTTTCCCAAGCCTCGTAAAGTTTGGCCTTTATTTTTGGAAAGCCACCCCAGCCGGAGACAATTTGTTCTTTCACTTTCCCCCCGGGAAATAGATAAAATAACCAAACACGGCTAGCCAGGCTCCTACCGTTAGTTTGAGGAATCTATCTTCCCAAAAGATCTTTATGGGATCGGCTGATCTTTTTTGAACCAAAATGAGTTGGAAATATCGCATTAGACCAAGAAGGACAAAAAACACCGTGATATATAGATTTTTAGTGTGAAATTTTTCGGTTATTTCCGGAGAAACAGTATAAAGAATATAGCTTACAATAATTACTCCAGCCATAAGTATCATGCTGGCATTAATAAATTCGAGATTATATCCGTGAATACATCGCCTAGTTTTTAGGCCTTCGTTAAGAAAGTTACAATCATCGCGTCTTTTCCCAATACTGAGAAATAGGGCCAAAAGAAAAGTCATAATTATAATCCACATGGAAATAGGCACTTTAACAGCTATTCCTCCAGCCAAAATACGTAAGACGAATCCAGAAGCCACACAAAAAATATCGATTACCGCTATATGTTTTAAACTAAAAGAATAAGCCAAGTTGACTATAAAATAAGTCATCAATATAAAAGAGAAGAAAATCGGGAGAGAAAAAGATAAAATTAAAGCTAATAAAAGAAAGATAACTAAGAAGGTATAAGCTTCTTTGATTGATATTTCTCCGCTAGCTAAAGGTCTTTTTTTCTTGACAGGGTGCCGTCTATCTTCTGAAAGGTCTTTTATATCATTTAGTATGTATACGGCTGAAGCAACTAAACAAAAACAAAGAAAAGCTTTAAGAGAAATTTTAAGTATTGGTATAGAACTGATTTTTCCAGCGAAAAAGGCTGGGGCTAGAACAAAAAGATTCTTAATATGATCTTTAGGACGTATGAGTTTTATTAGATTTATGAATTTATTTTTCATTTTGTCTTTTTAACCAAAGTTTTAGGCTTCCTAAGCCTATTGGCCGATAATGATGTTTTTGGGCCCATGTTTTGAGAGGTTTTTCTAACCAAGGATTTTCAAGGCCGGTAAGAACAGCTTTTGGTGGATTTTGTTTGGTAATTTGATCTAATTCTTCGGGACCATATAGATGATATTT
>JAMOVR010000218.1 GCA_027061945.1 Candidatus Heimdallarchaeota archaeon | reverse complement strand
CTGGCATTTTGCTGGTATATTTTTCTTCACCTTTTAGGTGCCTCCTTTCTGGGGTATTTGCTAATCACATTTTACCTGAAAGGAGGCTTTTTGCATTTAAAAACAGCTGGTTATTATGTCACCATCTCTATTGGCTTGCCAAGCCAATAGAGAGATGTGCATAATTGGGGTTCAACCAACGGATGGAAGTCTCCTGTTCAATATGAGACTGAATGGTATGAAATGAAGAAAGCGGCTTAACCACCTCTCTACAAAAACGGGGTAGGATCATGTCAGATTAAGTCTAGTTCAGTACATTTAATGTATATAGGTAATAATAGTTATATTATCATGGCCACCGGCATTGTTAGCTTCTTGTACAAGGTTTTCGGTTATTTCCTTTGCTGTTCTGCCGCTACTAACAATCTCAGCAATGCGATTATCTGATAGCATTTCCCAGAGGCCATCTGAACAAAGTATTATTTTATTTCCTGGGATAAGATTACTCTCTACAAAAGAATTGACAATGGGTTGGTTCATTCCTATTGCCTGAGTAATCATAGCCTTCATATTACTATGTCTTGCATCCTCTTTTGTCATCGTTCCTGTTTTAATCAATTGCCAAACAACAGAGTGATCTTCAGTCATTTGTTTTAGATTATCCTTATTCCATAGATAGGCTCGCACATCTCCAATATGGCTGATATAAAGTCTGTCTTCATGAATAAGAGCCACCAAAAGTGTTGTTCCCATACCTTCATATTGGTGATCTTGATTGGCTATACTTAATATAGTATTATGTGCCTTTTGAAATACATTATATAACATATTTTTAATATTTTTTTTATTAAATTTTATTTCAGTCGTTTTTTTCATAAAATACGATAGAATTAATTTGCAGACCTCTTTACTTGCAACTTCACCGGCAGCATGACCTCCCATACCATCAGCTACAATATATAATCCAAATGTAGGAGCTATGACGAAAAAGTCTTCGTTATTATCTCTAATCATTCCTTTATCCGTCAGACCAAATATTTTGTTTTCAGCAAGTGGAGTAGATTCAATTATACAATACCTAGTATCCACTTTTTCACACCCTAGTGTTATTTTAGGCCTAGTACTATTTTGTATATGATTTTTTTTGGCTTTTTTCTTAAAAAAACTAAAAATACCCATAACAAGATTTTTTCTATTCTATTCCTGGATTGATAAATAGTAATAGGATAAGTAAAAAAATTACAATGATAGCTAGGGAAACTTTTATTAAATGACCTCTAATGTATCTTCCATCCATATTTTTTTTGAGTCTGTAGTTATCTCTTGTCTTATTAAATATTGTCCTTTTAATGCACGCCTAGGGACACGAAATTTGAACTTTGTTTCCCACTTACCGTTTTTTCTTGTAACTGTTTCCTGATCCAATACTGTTAGCTTCTCTCCTTTGTAATAGAGAGTACATCTCTCTTTTACTTCGATTCCCTTTTCAGGAGCACCAGAAATTCCATAAACTGTTTTGATTGTCACTTCTTTTCCTCTGGATATCTTTTGGGGTGTAATGATTAAATTATATTTATAAAGCTCAACTTCTCCTTTTTTATTTAGCTTTTTTATTTTGGCTGATATCTTACCAAGAAAGGTACTCACTTTTTGGGATGCCTTTTTGTTAGCGGTAAGGTATCCACCCGCTGCTCCTGCTACTAGTACTACAGGTACGCATCCATTCACAAATGGAAATATTACGAGAAAACACATAAGAAAAAATTTTCTCGCATCCCTAAAATCTATAACCATGTATTGCCCTCCAGGCTGCTTTATTTCTTTCTAAATCAGATTTTCTTTTCTTATTAATTTTTTTCTGCATCTTTATGCCTTCCACGACGATTTGTTCGGCACTTTTGTCAGAATTTATGTCAGGTGGAGGCTCTGGGGGCCACAAATGATCAGAAGACCGAGAACATTGATTGATGTCGGGAGGCGTTGCCTTTTCCCATAGCATAGTATTATCTGGTGGTTTATAAGGCTCGCCAGATGATTCTGATACTTTAGAAGTTTTTGGTTTAGACGAATTATTTTTTTTAGATTCTTCTTTAATGTCTTTCGAAGATTTTGCTAATTGGGTTGCTGATAAATCTTTTAAATTTTTATTTGAATGTAAAGGCTTTCTCCAGAATATAAAGCCTGTAACAAAAAGTAACAATATACCTCCTAAGATTGCCCACTTCTTTATAAAATTTTGTTTGGAGCTTCTATGGCTTTGTTTCGCATCTAAAAGAGTACTATTCGTTTTTTTATTTAACGAGATATTAATATTATTTGCAATGATAGTCTTTTGAAATGATTCTTTTTCTGAGTTAAAATTATTTAGCGTGGCTTTAATATCCATCGCCATCATGGTAGCTTCTTGATAACGTTTTTCTGGTCGTTTCTCTAAGGATCTTTTCAATATGAAAATTAGCGAGGGGGGAATCCCTAATGGTTGTAGAAAATCGATTTCCGGTGCTTTGGTTAGGTGACCGGTAAATACTTGAGTTATTGTACCAGAAAAAGGTAAGTTCCCACTAAGAAGTTCATAAAGTATTATTCCTACGGAATAAATATCTGTTGCTGGAGATGGTTCACCAAATGTAGCTGGATCAATGCATTCCGGAGCCATATATTCAGGAGTTCCAGGACTACTACTATTAATGGTAGTTAAGCGAGTAAGCCCTTGCTCTCCTGATTCCAAACAGGCTATTCCAAAATCCATTAATTTTGCTTGAAAGTTATTTTTAGCAAGAGAATTAATTAGAATATTGGAAGGTTTTATGTCTCTATGAATTATGTTAAGTCGGTGAATACATGAAAGGGCATCTAGTAGTTGGATTATAATTTTGCATACAGCTTTGATGTAATCAACTTGATCCATCTCTTTCTTTTTTAAAATAAATCTAGAAAGTGGAATACCATCTACATATTCCATTACAAGATAAAGGTTGCCATTTTCTTCCTTTTTGTCGTATAAGGCTACAATATTGGGATGAACTCCGATAGCTGCATGTAGACGGCATTCCTGTTTGATTCGCTTTAATATTTTTTTGTTTTTTTGGAGATCGGAGCGAATAAACTTGATTGCAACTTTTCTATGTAGGTCTTCATCTTCTGCTAGATACACTTCTCCCATTCCACCCTCTCCGAGCTTTTTTATTATTCGATATCTTGCAGCAAGATCAGGCCCAAGTATTTTATTATTCTCTTTTCTCATGGTGTTATGTTCCACATCTAATACCATCACGTATTTTCAGAAGGACAAGACATAGTAAGAGATAAGTAGCGCAAATGGTCAACAGCATTATAAACCCCTTATAAAGAGCAAAAAAGCCAAATTGGAATCCTATAACTTCTCTTACAAAATCTGGAATCCATGCAGCAGCTTTACAAGTAATGTTGCCGTATATAGTTGTGAAGAGCATCTCGGTGCCCCAACGTGCAGGTAGGGTGTCGGCAATATACTGAGAAACTTTGCCCATTCCCTTATAAAAGTTAGGTCCAAGCCCACCTGAAAGAACAAGCTGGGGTAATACTACCACTATAGCCATGATGACGGAAAAACGTCCAGGTGTTGGATCTGCAGTGCTGACCAAAAGGCCCATAGAGACCGAGGCCCATGCCACTGCGGTAATGGTTGCCCATACTTGGAAAAAGGGAATTTCTCTCATATTTTGATTAAAAAGGTAACAAAATCCAAGAAATAGTAGAGATTGAATTAAGGTGATACTCAGACAAAAAGGAAGTTTTGATCCCACATAGTCAACCAAATTCAGGTTGGACATACGTTCACGTTCATAGACCGCCCGCTCTGAGGAGATTTCTAGGCAGGAAATGATAGTTCCCATGAATACTGCTGTCATAACAAACATAAGGAGTACACCTAGAGGAATAGGAAGGTTTGCAGCTCCCTCATGGTGTAACGCATACACAAGGTCTGTTGCACTTTTAGTGTGATTAGCGTTCTTGGGTGAGAATAAGGTCTTGAGATGGTATTCTAGCAAGGGTCCACCCCTTTGAATTTGTTTTTCTATTTGTTGGTGTTGCTTATCTACAATCGCATCCTCTGGAAATCTTTTTATGGGTTGGGAAAGAGTGACTAGTGCTAAGACCAACGGAATAAACATATAGATCATTGCTCGCTTCCAAGAAGCTAAACGGAGTTCCATGTGTCTTTGAGATAATATGATCCACGAGCGTAGAGAAATTAAATCTCCAAACCTCAAGTTCCAGCTGTTGTTAAGTAGAATTTGTTTAATGATTTTGGGAAGATCACTTAACTTTTTATTAATATTTTTGTCTTTCTTTTGATGTTTAAAATGCTCAAATAGATCCTTTGCTAGAGGAGAAAAATTGTGTTTTATATTTGTTTTCCAGAAGCTGGATTGTATGTAGTTGGTTTCGTAATAATCTGCAATAGATAGTTTGATATCGTCAGAATGTAGGGGAATATCAGTTAATATTTCTGTTGCCTTTCCTTCCAATAGTTCAAAAATTTGAGTAGGTTTTTTTATGGTATAATTTTTTGTGCTGAAGAATTTTATAGCTTCAGATGGTGTTCCAAAGAATACGAGTCGGCCACAGGAAAGTATGATTATTCTATCTAGTAATGAAAGACTGTAAAGTATATGGGTAGTGATGAGGATGGTAGTTCCTTTCTCAGCCATTTTCTTAAAATGCATCATAAGTTTTTCTTCTACATACGGATCAAGACCTGCTGTCGGTTCATCAAGAAATAGGATACTTGGACGAGTAATCAATTCTGCACCTATGGAAACTCTTTTTCTCTGGCCACCACTTAAGTCTCTTACCCGATTTTCAGAAACATTAGCCAATCCCAGGGTTTCGATTATAGATTCAATTATATCTCGACGATCTTCCTTTCCCATATCTGGAGGAAGACGAAGCCGGGCAACATAGTCTAAGCACTTTCTTACATTGAGATCTAGATGGATAATATCGTCTTGTGGAACATAACCAATTGAATTCCTAAACATGTCATAGGCTTTATATAGTGGAACTTCATTATAAAGAACTTCTCCAGTATCTGGACATTTGTAACCGTTAAGTGCTTTGAGTAGAGTTGTCTTCCCTGAACCGCTCGGACCTAGTATGCCAACAAATTCTCCTGGTTGAAGTGAGAGAGTGATGTCCTTCAAAATAAACTTGGGTATTTTGGAGCTGGTTGCCACTTGTCTGGATAAATAAACACAATCTAACTTTATATCGTCTCCAGTCTCCCTACGTAACACCCTTAGACTGCCGTCATGATTCAAACTGAAATGAAAGTAAGTGGAACCAACTACTACAGTGTCAGCAGGATCTAACTCTGCACTTTTAACCTTACGCCCATTAAGCCACGTGCCATTGAGGCTCTGGTTATCTTTTAATAGAAGTTTTCCATTTATATTGAAGATACGTGCGTGATATGCGCTTACTGTTGGTTCAAAAGGAAGGCTTATGTCATTATCTGGTAAACGTCCTATAGTCCAAATTTTTTTTGGAGGTAGCTTCAATTCTAAAGAAAAATTTCGACTTGAGGTTAGCTGGAACCTTAAATGCATCATTTGCCCGGATCCGAGGCCTATAATATCTCCTTCTTTTAAAAAGGCTTCAGAGATTCGTTTTCCATTGAGGTATGTTCCATTGGTTGAATTAAGGTCATATAGATAAAATAGATTTCGCTCCTCTTCATAGCAGATTCGTGCATGTAACCGAGAAATAATACGTTTTGATGCAGTAATATCACATTTTGATGGGTCTCTCCCTAATGTTACCCCCTTCTTCCCAATCTTGAATTCCCTGTTGGAAAAGCAGGGGTCCAATGCTATCAAATAAGCTAATCCATCATGGACTGGAATAGACATAAGCCTAAAAAGAATAGTTATTAACTCTTAAATTTATTTTCTCACACCTTTTGATTTAATTCCTCTAGGAATATAGGCCGAAGCGCCTCCTTCTACGTAAGGATTGCCATCTTTTACAGGAGGGATAAGCCTATCCCAACCTATCAATGCATTTCTTATTTTTTCCACAGGAGGAGGTTCTATAGCCTCAAATTTGAAACTTTGATACATGATATTGCCAGAATTAGATGGATATTCTACGCCTATTTTCCCGTTATGTAGTTCTCCGTCTACAGGAAGATATGCCCTGAATGTAACTACATAATCATTTTGGACTATATTTTGTATGTCCTCAACACAACGGGTCATTTTTTCTAACGTTTTGTTAATGCCATAATATTTACCAAAGGAATTTTTGGATAAGGCTTGCAAGTTTCTAAGGTACTTGGGAGAGCTTTTAGTATAAGCAAGAGAATATATAGGTATAGGGATCTCTAGTTCAGCAATTCTAGTCATCAAATCAGTTCGAGAAATGGCGCTACCCTCATCGTGTCCATCTGAAAAAACTATAATGGAGGTAGATGCAGTATATGTAATATCCTTGGAGTTACTTCCACCTACAAGAGCAGATCCTCCAAGCTGCATTGCCGCCCCGATAGCGTCATATAGTCTGCTTTTACGTACATTTGCTTTTAAGTCCTTGAGTCTGTTCCCCAAAACAACCCTATTACGCTCAAAATTGGATACCAGCTCATATCCCTCGGCATTATCGGCAAGTGCAATGATGGCTACCTGATCCTGTGGCCTTTTTCCATCTATGAATCGAGAAATTGCTCGTTTTGCATTATTAAAAGGGTTTCCAGCCATACTGCCACTTGTATCAAGGACGATTACTGTACGGATCGGTTCGTTTCTGTTTCTGATACTAAATATTCTATATTGTGATTTGCGCCAGTCATAACTGCGTCCTTGTACCATTATGCCGATATTTCTTTCATTAAGATTGACAAGAGGATTCATATTTTGATCAAAGGTTCTCATGTAAATTTGTACAAATGGATATAGTCCGGATTCAACCCTAAATATTTTAAAACCGAATCCTTGCAGATTAGTAGTTGGCAAAAACTCTGCACAAGCGGTTCCCCAATACATTATATTTATTAAAAAAAAGAGAAGTAATACATCTTTTGCTTTCATATTGTTTTTTCCTCCTTGTAAGATTATGTTATCTTGGTTTTTCATAATTCCCTCCTCTTCCTTTTGGGTAGTGAACTTGATTATAGGTGGCCGATAGAATAACAAAAGCTCAAGACATTTTTACAACTACTAAAAATTAGCGTATGCTTAAGAAATCAATAATATTTTCTTGCAATTTTTGGTTATCTTTCCATCGTTTGTACCTCCCCTATACTAAAAATTGCTTTTAAGCAACTTGACCAACATTCTCCCTTTCTCAAGACAAGGTATTTCATCTTTTATCTCCACTAACCAACATATACCTATTTTTAGTTTTTTGTTTAGGAAAGTCAAGCAGCAACTACGACCCAAAAAACATTTGAAATCATAAAGAATTGGCAATATTCTCCAAAACTAATTGAATAAAGAGTAAATTTTAAAGAAAAAATTTTTTCTGGAAAAAATCTATGAATTTGGTACATGCTGGATATTTTTACATCTGGCTGGTTTTGCTTTTGTTTCCAGCTTGTCTTTTGGCAGAGGAACACAATAGTATTCAGGCTCCTTTATTGCCTTGGAAAGAGCTAACCCTTGAAGGCTCCAAGGCCTTAACTCGTTTTATGGTACGGGTGAAGTTTGAG
>JAMOVR010000217.1 GCA_027061945.1 Candidatus Heimdallarchaeota archaeon | reverse complement strand
CTTCTCGTAAAACAATGGTTTGTTCCAACATCTTAGAATTATCTCCTTCCTTAACCGGTTCTTTTTTGGTTATTTCAAAATGATTACCATTTTTACGCAGACGTAAAGAAGGATGTTCTGCTGTGGTAGGAATATAGATATCAATAAATTCTTTACTTGGAAACTTCTCCAAGTCTTTTGGCAATTCTTTCGCCAAATAAGTTCTTTCTAATTCAATCATGGTTCTGTTTTTTTAATGTTTATACAATGACGCATTATTAGTCCTAGTTAAAATTCTTTAAAGAAGCATCCAGTGTGTTAAGATCTTCGTTTAAAACATTTTGCGCACTTATTTGCCGTTCTTTATCTTTTTTTATTGCCAGGAGTATACCTATTTTAGATTGAAAAAAATTTTTTACATGAACGGCGATATCATATTGATATTCTTCAAAGAGAGGAGTGAATTTTTGTAATCTTTTTTCTCCATATAAAGCGTAAAGCATGTCTATAGGAAAAACACCTTTAAAAATTCCGCCAGGAACCAAGATTCTATCAATATTCTGTACGGCTAATTCCGGTGAACCACAATAAGGTAAAGAATACAATGACAAAACAATAGCTGTGGAATTATTGGCGAAAGGTCTTAAGGCTTCTGCAGAGGTAATATGCACATTTTCCAGTCCCAAATTCTCATCAATTTTTTCTTTTAAGTTTGTTGAATAAAGATTGTCAACGTCCGGTTGCGAAACATTAACAGTGTTAATGCTTAATACTGTGGCTTTAAACTTGAATTTTTTGGCAAATTTTTGTTCAGATATTGATTTGATTCCTCTAGTACTACCGGCTCCAATATCCACTACTAAATTACTTGGCAATCCCTGAGCATATCTAAAAGTGCCCTGTAATCCTCCCAGCCACTTTAAATAATGTATACCTGATCTTTCTTGTTGATACAAATCCAATCCTTGTTTATATTCTTTGCGACGAATGCGTTTAATTTTTCTAGCAGCTGTATTTCTTGGGTTAAAAAACTTTTCTAATGATTTCATGGATTTTTACGCTGATTAGTTACTTGTCTTTAATAGTTTTGTCTATTCTTTTAAGAAGTTTTGACGTATCTCAGCTTGTTATCTTTTGATGTGAATATCCCATTCTTCTCAGTTCAATGTAAATAGGTAGGAAAATATCTCTTTCTGTCCTATAAGTAATTTTCTCTCTATGAATATTGTCTATAATATTTATGAGCTTATCTCTGTTAATTCCTGCTCGTTTAATTGCTGTAAGAACATCTTGACGAAATTTTAAAGAAGATGGTGGCAAGTACCTTGAATGTTGTTCACTATACTTATTAAACGATCTATAAAATTCTTTTAATTCTTTACTATCCATATTCATTATAATTTCATCTTCATCTCGCAAGCTAAATCCATTTCCTCCCGGAAGATTGAGGTGGAGGTTGTTTAAGAAATTTCCCAATGCGGTTTTTTCATCATCACCAGTTCTTTCAGCATATTCCTTTATTTCTGCCAGAACTTTTGTTCTCATTAGATCCGGTTGTTTTTCATGGTTTGACATAATATTATTCTATATTCTTAATACCCTTGCGGTGGTCTGAGACGTTTTCCTAATTTTTTCATCTTTAGAGCTTGAATTTGTTTATTGATATTTTCAATTTCTTTTAAAAATTCTTCTAAATCATAACCTCGTTTTTGTATCAGTTGATGACAATATTGAATTGTTTTATTATAATCGTTTTTAAATTTGGTATTGAGGTCTTTCCATTTAATTCCCTTGAGGGCTTCGGCAAATTTTGGTTGATATTTTATTACACCGGTGATCAACAAAACGGCAATGGCCGGGTAACCCAAGTAACCCTGCCAATAAGAACCATTGTCATTGGACATAATAGTGTTGTTTTGTTTATCATATCTTACCACGTAAAACTTATTCCCGGAAGAAGAATAAACTCGCCAT
>JAMOVR010000216.1 GCA_027061945.1 Candidatus Heimdallarchaeota archaeon | reverse complement strand
CAATTGAAGAGATGAATTCTGTAGTAAAGCAATTTATTCATACGCCGGTTGCTGGATTTGTCCTCATAATTTTAGATGAATATCAAAGCAAAATCGAAGATCTCAAAATACAAACAAGGATTAAGTATTGGATGGGAGTAATTGCGTATACAATCGGAAATGATGAGATCGCTAGTATATATCTTTCAGAAGTAGTAGATAATAATACAAATGGCGTATTAAAAAGAGAAGAAAAAGTATGGGCTTTGTTAACGATCGCTTGGATCAAAGCTCGAGAAAAGGATCATGTTACTTCTGAATATTATCTTAAAAAAAGTCTTACGTATATTGATAAACAAAACGAAGAGGAAGTTGCGCGTTTTAAAGCCATTCTTGCGCTTTTATACTTAAATCAGGGCAACGTCAATCAAGCAGAACAAGCAATTAAAGAAGCATTAAATCGAAAAATACGGAGATTTAGCGAGGCTAATCTGGAAGTAAACGCAATTGCGGGCAATATTTATTATTACCTAACAAAATTCCAAGAATCTGTAAAATATTTCGATGAAGCAATTAAAATTGCAAAAGAATTAAGACGAACACACTTAGAAGCATGGCTCCTAAGAAATATTTCTGTTCCCCTTTCCTTTATTGATCCTAAAAAAGCAATAGAATCAATAAATTCTTGTTTAGATAAGTATTCTAAAATTGGGTCTATAGACGAAGTATGTACTGTAATAAACAACAAAGCTGTTACTTATTTTTATACAGGAAAATATAAAGGGTCATTAGAAGTAGCTAAACAGGCATATACCACTGCAGAAATGTCTGAAAATTTAAAAAACATTGCTGCTACTTTGGACACACTGGCAGTAGCATATTTAGCTCATGGAGAGTTTAAGAATGCATTTAATGCATCGGAAAAGGCAGTGGATATGATCAAGAAATTAGAACACTTATACAGCTTATTTGAGCTATTGGCAGTAAATATTATTATTAGGTATCTTGGTGGATATCCTTATAATGATCAATTAAAAAGCCTTTTAATGTTAGTACCTTCCGTTTCTAGTTTTCCCTTGTCCCAAGAATTAAAAGATCTAAAAGTAGTAATTTCTTTAGCAGAGCACCCAATAGAAAACATAAAAGAACTGACAATCAAATTATTCCGCTCATTAAAAAATCCACTATTTCCTTTATACCGATATTATTTAGTCTTTTTGTGGCTTCGTTCGATAAATCAGGCGATATATAAAAAAATAGAATTTGGAGTTGAAAATTTCTATAATGACTATCTTCATATTGCTGAAGAAATTCATAATCCCCCCTTACAAAAAATAATGCCTTTATTGTTTGAGTTGCTCTCAAGAAAAAAAATTTCTCAACACCAATTTATGGAGCTTTATAATAGTAGCCCGACTAACTTTATACAATATCAGATTGCCTTATTAGGCGTTTCACTTGGTGAAAGAAGACATATCCCATTTGTTGCTTCACTATTAAAGCATTACTTAGAAAAGATTGAACCAACTAATACTGAATCGTTTTTAGAATTATTTGTCAAAGACACAATACTTGAAGATCTGTTGCCTCCCGGGAGGAATTATACTCATAGAGTAAAGACTTTTCTCAATCAAATTTCTATGTTATAAAATAAAGCTGAATGATGAAAATATCAAAATATTTTTTGAGTATTATTTTTTTCAACTGATACCAAATCTTCAAAAACAAAACATGTTTCTGGGAAATTATGAAAAAAATTGTTGAGGCAAAAGACAAAGTTAACATCAGATACGCGTTAAGTCCGAAGTTTAATCCGAAACAACCATTTTTGTCTTACGTCATTCAAGAAGTCGACAAACAGAATAATTCATATAAATCATGGATAATGTTGGTTAGTGAAAACGATCTTACTAAAAAAAAGAGATTAACTAATGGGCGACAGGACAAGCTACCTAAATGGTCACCATCTGGAAAATATCTGGCTTTTATTAGGCCAATAGATAAAAAACCCCAGCTTCACGTAATAGCTCCTTTTGATGGTGGAGAAGCAATTCAAGTTACAGACCTACCAAATGGTATTATTGATTATGAATGGTTACCTGAAGAAAATGGTTTTATACTGATTGCTCCTTTATCAGGAGAAGATATAGAAAAAATCAATAAAAAGCCTCAGCCTCCAGATCCGTTATTAGAGCCGGTAGAATTCGCTGCTTGGAAAACGAAAGAAGAACAGAAAAAGCAACTAAAAAATGATCCTAGAGTAATTAATAGAACAAGATATCGTGTAGAAACGTATTATGTGGAAGACAAATTCTCAATGCTTGTACTGCTAAATGCTTCTATCCCCAAATTATTTTCTGAAGAAATTCCAAAACATAAACCGAAAGTAATAGTACTAACAAAACCAAAAAGAGATTATTCTTCGGTAACGATAAGCAAAGATGGGAAAACTATTTATTCTATTACGAGACCATTTGAAGAAGAACTGTATTATGATCCCGATCTAAGCGTAAAAATCGAGGTAATAAAAATTGATATCACCACTGGAAACGAAACAAGTATAACAATATTAGGTGGTTGGCCATCTTCTATCAAGCTTTCTCCAGACGAAAAAAGACTTGCGTTGATTGCAACAGAACCAGATGATCCTGTTCTTAGTTCTCATAGTTTATGGGTCATCGACTTAGAGGATAACAGTCAAGAAAAAATAACAACTGATTATTCTTATGGCGGGTTTTTATGGGAAAGCGAAGATATTTTATTAGCATTAAAACCGATACATGGAAAAATTGAGCTTGTAAAGATAAATATTCATGACAAAAAAGAAGAAACAATTTTTTCAGATGAATATAATATTTATTCATTTGATACTAAGAATAACAAATACGTCTTAGAAGTTAGTTCATGGGCAAGAGGCCCAGGAGAAATACTGCTGGTTAATGAAAAACATAACTTCTCGGTTACAAATGTTAATGATGAGTTCCTCAAAGACTTAAAAATTCCAGAAATAAAAGAGTTTTGGGTTAAAAATCAAGGATATGATCTTCAAGCATGGGTCGCGTTTCCTCCCGATAAAAATGGGAAGTCTCCCGTATGTCTCGAGATGCATGGGGGGCCTGCAGTGATGTGGTCCCCTCACGAAAAAACAATGTGGCATGAATTCTTTACTCTTTTGTATGCCGGGTATGCAGTTGTATTTACAAATCCCCGTGGTAGTGAGGGCTATGGGAACCAATTTAAACGTGCAAACTATGAGGATTGGGGGCATGGGCCAGGCTCAGATGTAATTGCTGTTCTAAAACATGCATTAAATAATTATTCTGACAAGCTTGATAAAAACAAAGTAGTGGTTACTGGTGGTAGTTACGCGGGTTATCTAACAGCTTGGTTGGTAACTCATGATGATGAAAATCTATTCAAAGCTGCAGTAGCTCAAAGAGGGGTTTATGACATCCCGACCTTTTACTTCACAACTGATATTCCAACATGGGCTGAAAAGTACTATGGAGGAACTCTTTGGGAAAAACATGAAAAATATTGGTTAGAATCACCTTCAACACATATTAAGAATTTGAATTGCCCATTAATGATACTTCACTCAGAAAACGATTTTAGAGTGCCAATACCTACTGCTGAAGCTCTCTTCTTTGCTGGAAAAAGACATGGTAAAAATGTAGTACTAGTACGATACCCCAGAGAAGGTCACGAATTGTCACGTAGTGGAGAACCTAGGCATATTATTGATAGACTAGAAAAAATAATTGGATGGTTTAACACTCATTTAGAATAATGGTGTTTTCTGATCTTTTTATTTTTTAAACATATTTTGAATATCTTTGAATTTACTATGTTTTCTTTAAAATTTATATTCTTTATTTTTATCGTTTTTTACGTTTTTGGCTTCTTTTAACACAAAATAGTTACTCCTCCGGTAGTAACTTTTCTTTTTAATGATTTTAGTCGGAACCATAAACCTATATTAAGTTTTTGCTAAGTAGCTTAGTTATCCAAAGGGATAAATTGAAAAAATGCTAAAACAATATTATATATAAATGCTCAATCGCTCCTTGTCTTCTTCGGTCTGGGCCATTATTTTGGCTTTCTTCTCAACCACGTCGTTTGGGGGATTAGTGGTATCTGCATTCTTATTAGTTAAAGGAAAACTCTCTCAATGGGAGGGATTTGCAATTCTCATTGCTTTGCTGTCCTCGGGATATACATTACTCCTATTATCGTTGTGGGTAAAGGGTAGTACTTATGGAATGAAAATCTTCTTCAGAACCCTTAAGGCGTCACAATCAACCTGTCCAAACTGTCATCATCCTGTAACATATGGAGATGAAACGTGTGAGGTTTGTGGGGCATATCTTCATTTTTGTGAGGTATGTCAAGAAGTCTTAACCTCTGAAGATGAGATTGTAATCGCTCCTTGCTGTGGAGCGCTATTTCATCTTGATCACTTTGAGCCATATGTACGGCTAACAGGAAGATGCCCACATTGTGGCTCAAAAGAAGTAATATATGCAGAATATTAATTTAATATTAATCTCTTCCAAAATTGACTTTTCCGAAAACCTCTTTGATAAGTATAATTTTAATATTTTTGTGAAAGTTGGAGACCTAGTTGAATTTAAACCAGGAACTTTTGGTATTGATCCTCCCTATAACTTAGCAATAGTTTTAGATCGATATACAAGAAAAAAGGTTGCTTTTGTCCAGTTATTAACAATTAAAGGGAAACAAGAAGTAAAAGCAGATAAAATAACTAAAAGAAAGTTTCATGTCCGGGCAGATTTGTCTTCCCCAGAAAAAGTGAAAATGGAAGAATTAAAAGCTAGACTTCAACACTGGATAAAAGAATTTAATATTGAAGGTCAGACTAAAGAAGTTCTAAAAAAGAAACTTACAGAGAGAAAATTGTGGGATACTGTTAAAGGAAAAAACGGCCCATTTACTACGAGAGAACTAGCTCAAGAATGGTTCAAAGTATCTGAGCCAACACAGCAACAAATTGCGGAGATTGATTCCTGTCTCTCAGAAAGTGCTGCTCAGGGAGTTGGATATTTTGATAAAGTAGGTTCTAGTCCTGTTAAGTGGAGACCATTAAATGACGAAGAATACAAGGCAATCATGCAAGAGATTGAACAATTAAGCCATTTAAGGAAAAAGCTGTTAAAGACTGTACAAGTTGAGAATGAGGAAGGGGAATTAGAAGCGAGATTAGTAGCTATCCCATTGGAAGAAGCAGATTTAAATGAAAAAGACTTAGAACTACTTAAAAAAGTACAACAATGGATGGCTGAAAACGTAGAAAAAGATGCTTGGAGTGGAATTGGGCTAGCAGATACAAATGTACATACAATAGAAGGGTTCTCATTGCCAAGATATCTTCAATGGTTAGCAGAGGACTGGACTGGCCTTAAAGGCACGAGCTATGCAAATGCTTTTGTTGAATTTTTGCTTACAACAAAATATTGGACTCCTGAAGATGCATTAAATGCAATTGCTAAGCGAAAAATACGTATGTATCCTGATTTTAGTTGGGAAACTCCCGATTATATCGAGCGAATTGCGAATAAATTTTTAGAACCGACAGAGCACCCAGAATTATGGAAAAATCGAGTGGATCTTAGGCATTTAGAGACATATACAATAGATCCTCCAACAGCAAAGGACTTTGATGATGCAATTTCCTTTGAAAAGCACGAAGATGGATCCGTTACTTTATGGGTACATATTGCAGATGTTTCAGAATATGTACAAAAAGATTCTTCGTTAGATTTGCATGCATATAAAAGAGCGACAAGTGTTTATCTTCCTGTTAAAGTACTTCCAATGTTGCCCCATCGCTTGTCTGATGATTTATGCTCGTTAAGAGCAAATCACGTTCGTTTGGCAATGACGGTAAAAATGGACTATGATAAAGAAGGAAACTTAGTAAAATCAGAACCAATGGAATCAATAATCGAAGTAAACTCAAATTTATCCTATGATTATGTTAATAAACAAATAGAAAAGGAAGTAGAACCCTTCAAAAGTCTTTATGAATTTGCAGAAAAAATCTGGAGTAAAAGACAGGGCTTAGATATCGAAACACATGAAGCTAGGCTTGAATTTGGTCCTCAAACGGGTGATATTGGTCTATCAATAAAGCACTCATCACCTGCAACAAAAATGATTGAAACTTTTATGGTTGCTGCAAATGAGGCAATATCTGAATTTTTGGAGAATTCTGGAATACCCACCATGTTTAGGTGTCATCCATTACCTGATAAAGAGAATGTAGAGAAATTTAATCATCAAGCAGCAACCATTGGCTTAGACTATGAAATAATATTACCTGAACTTCCAAAGAAAACACATGAAGAAGAGAAAGAAGAAGAAAATGTCTTAGAATTATTAAAGTCCGGTGGAAAACTAGAGCTATTTGGGGGAGGATTAGTAATTAAATCTAAAAATAAAGACGAGAAAAAAGAAGAAGAAAAAACGAAAGAGGAGGACCAAGTTTCTTCTGCTGGTCAACCAATAACTATTGGTATCGCACAATTGCCTCCTGAAGAACGAGAAAAATGGCTTAAACCATTTAACGAGGTTATAGCTAAAATTAGAGAAATTGAGGATGAAAACTTACAAACACTTGCTTTTCTTTTAGTATTAAGAGTTTTAGGAAGGGCAATTTACACCGCTGGAAATATAGGTCATTTTGGTTTGGGTAGTATATCTTATACTCACTTTACAAGCCCTATAAGAAGGTATCCTGACTTAATCATTCATCGCTTAGTAAAAGGAATTTTAAGAAAACAGCATGATAAAGAAAACCCATTATATACTGCAGAAGAATTAGAGGAAATTTCTCAACACTGTACAGATCAGTCAATAAATGCAGAAACGTTGGAGAGGGAAGTGGTTGCTAGTGGAATAGTCCTCCTAACTAGACAAGATCCTTCCTTAAGAGAAGCAATGAAAGCAATGGTCACAAGTTTGACTAGCGGAGCAATATTTATCATGTTGAGAAAGAACATTGAAGGAAGGATCCCAATGCATGTATTTACTAATGAAAAAACATTCATAGATGAATATGAGTGTATGTTGTTCGCGGGTATAACTGATCCTAAAAAGGCGATGAAAGAAATCAATCCTAGAAACTGGAAAGAAGTAATCAATGAGTATGGCGAAGCAGCGAAAGTATTATTAAAATTAGGCGATAAAATTCTCGTAACAGTAACTGGTGCAGATTATATTGATGGTAAAATAACTGCGACACCAGTATAACTTTCTTAAAAAGATCGATCTTTTGTTTTTGAATGCTTGTTTTTAAAACATCTATTAATTCTTCTTTTGTTTAGGTTAATTCTCTTGGCAACTGTGGAGGGAAGAAAACTCCTACTCTAAACTATTTTTTTTACAAAGAAGTGGTTTTGGAGCAAGTTTTCTCGGTGAAGCAGGAGCCCCCTTGCGAAAGAAAGGGATATAGTTCACTGAAGTTCATAGACAAATACTTATCTATATCAAGTTCCCTTTTTTAAATATGCATTGTCCATATTGCGGGAATGTAATTGAAGATGACTCAATTTTTTGCCCATTTTGTGGTAAAAAATTACCGGAACCTACCTTAGAACCAAGTAAAAGCAAAATTAATCCATCTACTATTAATTCTCAAGTGCCACCTCAATCTGCACCATCCAGTTCAATTTCTATGGCCCCACCTCCTTCGTATTCACCACAAGTAGAAAATAATATAAAATATCAGCAAATGTATCCTGGATCTACCTCTCAAAAAAAGCCATGGCCAATAACATTCTCAAAAATCATGTTCTTCATTGCTGGACTACTGTCTTTGCTTGTGACTCTTAGTTCATATTACCTATACACTCTTATTCGTAACAATCAAAATGTTAATACAAATCCTTTGGGGCACTATAATTATAGTAGTACTATTTTTATTTACTTGGTTTTCATATATTTGTTTACTACTATTTTTTATTTCTTAGTATTTTATGGGTTAGTTAAAGAAAAAACATGGGCCCGTGCTCTCTCAATTATTGGTTATATTTTAATAATCTTTACTTTAACTCTTTCATACTTAAACATAATAATTGGCATTATTGGTATCTATGGAATGGGATTTGACAAAAAAACAAAAGAATACTTTTACAACTTATCCAATAAAAACCTTTCAGCAGAGGGGGAAACTATAGGTGCTGTAAACCCTCCATAATCTTCATTTTTTAAAAAATATTTTGCTCTAAAAATTTAGCAACCTACTTTTTTTTTATAAAAACCCATTTTTGTTTGAAAGTATTTATATCTATGTGACTTTATCTTTTAAAATGGTTTAAAGGGTGAAACTTAATGCATTATGAGCAGAACTTATTGTCATCAGAAGTTTCTGAAGATGACCTAAAAAACTACCCTGTTATTGTCTCGAATCTTACTAAAATTTATAATAATGACATAATTGCACTTTCAGATTTGTCAGTAAAATTTCCAAAGGGAGCCGTTGGACTATTGGGCCCCAATGGCAGTGGAAAAAGTACATTAATTAAAATTTTATTGGGATTAGTAAAACCAACTCGTGGTGACGCATGGGTTTTAGGAGAAAACATCAAAAGTAGTGGTTCTCATTTAAAATGGAATATTGGATATGTCCCTGAAAATGATTGTTTACCGCTTTCATTAAATGCTGTTGAAATATGCAAGTTATTTGGGATAGCTAGCGGACTTTCTCCTTATGATGCTTTACAAAGGGCCCATGAAGTCCTTGATTATGTTGGAATTGAAGAAAGTAGGTATCGTGAGATAAAAACTTATAGCACAGGGATGAAGCAAAGAGTAAAATTAGCGCAAGCACTTGTTCATGATCCTCCTCTTCTTCTTATTGACGAACCCACAAATGGTTTAGACCCAAAGGGAAGAGAAGAAATGCTTGAGTTAATAAATAACTTAAAAAAAGTTGGGAAAAACATTATTCTTTCAAGTCATATCCTGCCAGATATTGAAGAGACTTGTGATTATGTAGTGATAATTCATAATGGTCAATTGGTTGTTGTAGACTCTCTTAATTCAGTTCTTTCTGGGGCCATGCAAAGAATTCTAATAAGCACAGATGATAATGCAACATTTGTAAAACTATTAGAAAACTTGGGATGTAAAATAATTAGATGGAATTATGATTCTATTATCGTGGATTTAGAAACGATAGATCATACCGAAATAATCAAACTTGCAGCCAAACATAATATCGGATTAAAAAAGCTTTTCCGACCAAAAAAAAGCTTAGAAGAATTCTTTCTTGCAGCTCTTAATATCGATCTTGTTTCTGAGGTGTAAATAAAATGGTAGAAAATGATTATAAATCAAATAGCAGTGCAAAAATTTACGAAAGAGGCTATAGACCATGGAAGCGTCAGATGCAACCGAAAAAGATGGTTCTATTAAATTTAATATGGGAGGAAATAAAACTAATTGCTAGACCAAGATGGGTCATCATTATGTTTATTATTCTTAGGTTCTTATTAATTGTAAAAGATATATTAACCGTATACGGAATTTCAACTGGTTTTTTCCAGCAGTTTCCATTTAGTCTGGCATATGCTATTAATGTTGGTAATAATTCAATGATGGGTGTAACAGATTTATTATTAGCGTATTATGTAGCTTCTTCAGTTATATCTAGGGACCGTGTTTCTGGTGCTTATGCACTTTATTTCTCAAGAGACATAAGCAGGACAGAATATTTATTAGTGAAATTTATCGCATCTGCTTTTTATATGACATCATTTACTTGGCTACCAGCCATATACAAGTATGTAGCTATTGGTGCGTTCTATGATTTTACACCTATAGATTATTTAAAATGGAAAAACTTCTCGTTATTACTAATATCTTTAGGTTATGGTGTGCTTGTTATGGCGTTTCTTAATTCCTTAATTTTATTACTATCAATGTTCGTGAAAAAAGGATGGTATATCGCTATAATAATTATCCCTCTAAGATACATCAGTGATACGATAGCAATCATTACCTTCCTGTTAAAGGTAAAATATGCCCCCTTATACGCGGGGCCTCCGTCTTATGGAGAATATATATTGTATTGGGCTTTTGGTATTTCTAATGAACAGCTAAGCAATAATTTAGGTTTTCAAATTGATTTTTTAGCGCCGATATCAAAAATAGGTTCTATCGCATTTCTAATAGTTCTGGGGCTTTCTATACTGCTATTCTCCTTGTTATACTATAAAATTCAAAAATTGGAGGTTCAGTAAAATGAGTAAAGAAGAAGCCCCTTTTGTAATATTTTATAATGTTACTAAATGGTATAAAGGCAATGTTATTGGCCTTAATCAATTCACAGCTCAAGTAAGTGGTGGCATTACAGGATTAGTAGGGCCGAATGGAGCTGGTAAAAGTACTTTTCTTAAGCTAGCGACAGGCCAAATAAAACCTAATATTGGTATAGTAAGAGTATTTAATAAAGACCCATTTAGAGACTCTTCTGTTTTTAATGATTTAGGATATTGCCCGGAACAAGATGCGTTCTGGTCTTGGATGACTGGAAAGGAGTTCGTAGAGATATTGGCTAAAGCAAAAGGATATTCAAAAGAAGAGGCAAAAAAAGAGACTACAAGAGTTTTAAAAATTGTAAGTCTTGATGATGAAAGAGCTGATCGACCAATAATAACTTATTCTAAAGGTATGAGACAAAGAATAAAAGTTGCACAAGCACTTATCGGTTCTCCATCATTATTATTATTAGACGAACCATTCGCAGGAGCAGATCCTATTACAAGAGCTCATTTAGGAAGAACATTTGAAGATCTAAGAAAAGAAGGAGTATCCATTATTTTATCTTCTCATGTTCTACATGAGGTAGAACAGTTCGCAGATCAGATAAAATTAATCTACCGTGGGAGATTACTGGCAGAAGGCCCTGTAAGGGATATACGAGCCTTAATTTACGATCATCCACATAGAATAAAAATACTTACTGATAGCCCGAGAGAACTTGCTAAATACTTTGTATCTCTCCCATCTGTGAAAAGTTTAGAAATAACAGATCCCTCCAATTTGCATTATGGTATATTATGGATATTAACTCATAACCCCGCAGTTTTTTATAAAGAATTGCCTAAAGTTTTAGTCTCTTCTAAAGTACATGTTGAAGAAATAATGTCCGTAGATGATAATCTACAAGCAGTATTCGAATATTTAACTCAGTAAAAAGGTGATAAAAATGGCGACTTTAAAAAAACAAAATGTTCATTCTGATTTATTAGGAGACAGAGTGATCTTCAAAGTTTCTTTCAAAAGAACTTTTCTTAGTAAAAGAGGTCTTTTTACACTGATCTTTTCATTATTATTCGCGTTATATCCGTTCATCGGATTATATCAAACGCTTTTTAATAATGATACGATTTTTCATGAAGGGGCAATGTATAGTTTTCACTCCTTCTTTTCTTTTATGTATGAATTAGTAATAATTCCTCTCATTATCGCATTATTTGCATCTTATATAATAACTGAAGATATAGATGATAAAACTATAACGTACTGGATAGTAAGACCAATAAGAAGAAGTGAGATATATCTCTCTAAATTATTAGCATTAGTAGTCGGTTCTTTTCTTATCGCTTTAATAATCGAATCGGTGAATTTCTTGCTTTTTTATATTATCGCAAAAGTACGTAGGGAATTCATTGATTTACGCCTATTCCTATTTCACTTGATAATTATTTTTATAATTGTACTTTACTATTCTACTGCTACTTCGATTATATCCTTAATTTTTCCATTCTCTACACTTACCTCTATATTATATATTGCATTATGGGAATTAGCGACGTATGGAGCCTTAATGGATTTAGGAGCGAAGGGTATCAAGTGGATATTCATACATAATTATATTGTTCAAATCCAAAATGCCACTGCAAATATTGTATTTGGATTTCATTATACGATTGATATGAGTATTTTTTCTATTGTTATCCTATTTATTATTCTGTTTACTATTCTAAGTAGCTTATTTATTTATCTAAGTAAAAGAAAAGAATACCCATAATCAATCATCAATCTAATTTGTTTTTGAATTGCTTGTAATTCTTTATTTTTTTTAATTTTATCTACGTGAAGTCCTTTTTCTTCCTTGTGGCTGGAAAGGTGGGGCGGAGAAAGGATTAAAGCCGATAATCTTCTATTTTATAAAATAAAATATTCTGCATATCTTTATGCATGGTTCGCTCAAGTTCTTGATAATAATTATGAAATGCAATACGAATTAGATAAAGGCACATATTCTGTATATTTATTCATTATTTATTATATTTACCACCTAATCTTTTCAGTGAAAAATAAGAGAAAAGTAATTAAACCTAAAAAGGAAAGACTAAAATCCTCCATAGACTCATTCTGAATGTTTCTCAAGATGAGTTTACGCAAATGTTGTTTTACAAGGTGGAAGGCGCTGGGCTGGTAAGACACTAACAAAAGTCTCTCCCCAATACACTTCCAAGAAGTGTGCCGTGTGCGGAAAACCACTACTGAGCTAAAGCAAAGCAGACAGAGACTACAACGCCTATCTAAACATTCTAAAGACAGGGAAGGGACGTCCTGTAGCGCCTATGGAGAGAATGCTAAAAAAATGCCCCAGACCATTTCTTACAATTAAGGAAGTAGCTACGGGGGAAGTTTTATTTTTGAAGCATGAAGCCCCTTACAAAAACAAGGGATAATTCACTATATTTTGTTAATTTACGTATTATTACTTTTGTAATATTTATCAAAAATTCTTATTTCTATACCAAATAAAAAATTAAACTTTGAAAAACAAAAATATGAAAAAAGATTAGACCAAGTAGATTCTTATCTTTTTATGGAGGCTAGAAGAGTTGATCATACCTAACGTTTTCCTTACTGTAACTTCAAATGCCGGGATATCGATTGCCCAAGTTGGTTCTTTAGCAATCGGAACTAGCAATAATATTGAAGACTTACTAGGGAGCTCAATTACAGCTTTAAAGGATATAATCGGTTCTGAAGCATCTCAAACTGAAGCAAGAGTAATGTCTGGAACAACGGATCATAGTGCGTTTGGTACAATTACACTAAAAATAGACAGCGAATCAACTCTGTCAGTTACTTACGTCATAACAGTGCCTCCTGGTGAAGAACTTCCCTATGATCTAATACCATTTGTAGATGAATTTGCAAGGGCATTTGGTTACCAATTACTTCAAATAAGTCTATTAAAACGTTATTTATCCGCAGGAAAACAACTTCCTCATGATGCAATAGCCTGGGCTTTTCTAAATGCAGCAATAGTTGCAAATCTTTCTTCAGAACCGCCCCAAATTGCAGAAAAAATATCAACAAACATAAAACGCTTAGTTAATAAACTACTAAGTAATTACCAGGATTTAGCTCCTTTAAAGCATCTTGAGGATGAAAATTATTTATTATCACACACGGAGTACTGGAAAGATGAGTTTTTAAAGCCCTCTTTTTCTTATGGTTTAAAACAACAGTTAATAGACGAAGCCCTCTGGAAATTAGTAATGGAATACACCCTAGATATTCTTCTTTATCCTTCTCCAAAAGAAATTCCTAAAATACTTAAAAAAGGTTTATCTGATTTTCTCAAAAAGAAAATACCGCGTCCTGAACAAGAAATAATTGCATTCTTAAAAGAAACAATCAGTGAAGAAACGTCAACGATTCATTCTGAGTTGGATTTGTCTTATAGTCATGCGGTACATCGAGTAATTAGAGAACGGGCAATTAGAAAAGCTATTGTTAAGGCTATTGCTAAAAATCCCTTGATTGCATTAACAAACATAAAAAGAAGTGAGATACGAGATAAGTTTGAAGAGATATATACGAAGTATAAGTACTTTTCAGTGGAGGATATCTTAATAGAAGCCGTAAAACCTTTACTTAATGAAAGAAATTCGATACCTGTAGAAGTTTTTATTTCGACATTCTTTGATACTTTAAAAGAGCATCCTTTAACAGAAGCAGGCTGGGCTGCGATAAATTCCTTTTTATTATCAATGTCTGGTAAAACAGAACAAATAATTGAAAATGCAAAAAAAATAGCTAACCAAATAGATAAACCTAAATGGGGTGAACAAATAGAGCAAAGCCTTAGATTAGGAGCTTCTGAAGCATTACCTCTAACACAGGTGCAAGAAGCCCAGATAATTTGGAAATCCATAGCAAATGCTTCAATGGAAAGCTTAGCGACCTTAATTAAAGAAGAGTACTTTGGTGATTTACCTAACAAATTAGGAAGAATTCCTAAGGACATTACTATTAGCTACTATCAAAATGCGAAATATATCCTTGTCTCAACAATGATAAAAGAAATTATAACAACCTTAAATGAGCTGAACTTTAGTATCCCTCTGTCCCTTCCAGCTGCTACTTTTTTAATTTCTATTCGTTATTTAAATCAAGGCTCCTTAAAGTATAAAACACAGAAAATCAAATATAAAAAGAAGTTCTTATTCTTTAAAGATCCATGGAGAATCATTGTTGGTGGGAATGTCCTTAATTTATGGGAATTAGAAAAACCCGAATTTCGAGAGAATCTATTTGCAATAATTAGTAATAATCAAGTTACTCCAATAACAGAATTAGTAAAAAATCCTCAAGAACTATATACAATTCTTCCTGATATAGAACTCTTAATATTTGCTATTCAGAATATAATGATGGCTTCCATTAGATCAAAAGTAATTATTCCTATAATTAATTTACTTGAGAAGAATCCTGTTCTCTTAATAAATGAAAACTTAATTAACTCAATAAATTTAGAACGAGAAGAACGTTCCCGCGAACCACTAAAAACATTTTTAGAGGAATTAAATAAAAAATCACGAGCAATTCAAAAACAAATTAGTAAAACTATAAACAAATCAAGCACTCTTTCAGCCCAAAAAAAAGCAGATCTGAAAGCTAAAATTGAAAAAGAATTAAATGAAATTTTGCAAATAACTATTCAAAAGTTAGGTAAAAAACTCAGGAAACATTCTACACGATTAAAACGTATTTTTAATTATAAATCCTATTCCCATGTTCTAAAATATAGGGACATATATTCCGAAACTCTACTATTAAATGAAAAAGAATTAGCTGGATTGATATATAACAAATTAAAAGAAAAATATGGGGTTTATTTATCTGCAAATTTAATACCGTTTTTAAAAGCTAGTTTTGCTAACTATCTGTTTGATCCAGTACCTGAAAGCGTAGTAAATGAAGCAATTACTTTCTTATCTAAAAATAAAAACAAGAAAAATCTTTATTTTTCCAGCAAAAACATTGATGACCTCTTAGTTGAACATCATTTAACAGTTCCAGATTTGTTGAATAGTATAAAATTAATAATCTCAAGCATTGAAAAAGAATTAGTAAATAATGATGCCCCAATTGCAGTTGAAAAATCATCCGTTTTCGTAGAGCTATTTTCAATAAGAAGCAGAGTTGTTCCAAGTATTCAAGTATTCTCTAAAATATTACCTTATGAAAAAGTAGATGTCGATCTAGTTGCAGGAAGATGGATAGGTAAAATTAAACTTTTGGATCTAGAACAATTTAGATCTGAAATCCCGCTGTTAGTTACTTTTTCAGATGTTATTCGTTATGGTGTATTACAAGAAACGAGGAACTCTATTAATTTAGTATATAGTGGTATTGGGCTGGTAATAAAATATCTTAACCGAGAAAGTCCTAACCTTCTAAATCAATTAAAAGACAGTCTTGAAGAATCATTATTTAAAGCATAAATGATTGAAAATCTTAGATTAATATTTTTTTTCTAATTATCTTAATTTTTAGCCAATTACTCAATATACCAAAAGATCAACTAAAAATTTATCTTTTCAAAATAATCACTGTTAGTGTATGGCAAATATAATTCCTACAACAACAACGGATATAGTAGCTCTTTTAGTAAATATAATTCTCATAATTTTCGCATTTTTTATTGTAGACTTGGTCTCCAATAAAGGGGAAACTACGGTGTCTTATTGGCTTAGATTATTAGCTGTTGCTTTAATTCTTATTTTTGTTCCTCCAGTAATAATAACAATGTTTGCTTTAATAGACCAGCTTTTTAATAATGCTATTCAAACGGTGTCTATCGCCCCATATCTAGTGTTTGTGATAGGTATTTATTCGGTAAAATTTATAACAGTAAAGCAAGGAAAAGTTGAACCAAAAAGGACATGGGAGAATGCCATCTGGATGACTTTTTTCTCATTTTTAATTATCTTAGTAATAAGAAGTTTTATTGATTGGTTGGCATCAGTCACTTAAGAAAAATTTACTTTTTTTCATTTTTCAAGCATAAATAAATCTTCTTCTTTTTATTTCTTCCTTCTAATTATCTTAAAAAGAAGTCAAAATTATTAATTTAAAATAAAATAATTAAATCAATATCCATGATGCAAGAAACAATAGTAGTGTTGTGCCTACCATGTCTCCACCGGTAGTAGTAATTGGAGCTATTATTGAATCTGGATCTAATCCTTTTAAGTAAGCCCATCTACTAAGGAAAGCTCCAACTAGCATCATTACAAAAGTTGCAGTAACACCTGCAGTTACCATTATTAAAATTAGATACAAGTAAGAAACTATTTTTCCAAAGATAATATCCGTAATAATATTTGCAAAGATAGCAACAAAAATGAAAGAAGTAATGCCTACTAATAACACACCAATAAGATCTGCTAAAAATAACCTAAGTGGCCTGAAATTGCTGTCTAAATTACCTCTATATAGCTCAGAGCTTAGTCTTGAACAGAAAACGTCAGCTAAATCCCCTGCAATATTAATGAACGCTGGTAATGCTACTAACAGTACGGGAACGTGATGTGTGACTAGTTCTGCTGAGTTCTCGAGATTCCTTCCAGTAATCACTGAAAATAATGTTACCCCTATCAGTACAGGCGCACTTTGTTTGATTATTTGTTTTATAGTAAATCTTGCTTTCATTTTTTTCCCTCCTTTTTATCATATTATTTTTATAAAGTGATCCATGAACAAAACAATCCGTATTATAAAGTATAGTGAGCCTACCGCAAAAATATCACCTAATGTTGCGACAATTGGTATAGTCACATTGTCAGGATCTAAACCTAATCTATGGGCTAGGAGTACAACTAGTACGGTTAATGATGATAATGTAGTACCCACAATAAGTGTCATCAGTAAAGCAATAGATAGAAATCCCCAAAATGACATGTGGGGCATTTTCAAAATTACTGCGGTAAGATACGCAAGTAAAGATAAGACAAAAGAAAGCAAAGAACTTAGAATAATCGTTGCAGTCCAGTTAACTTTTACTTCATCATTGATTCCTAAATCCCAGTTAATTAAACCCAGATGGGCGCTACTCCCAAGTCTTTGAGCTAATGAAGTTACTACATTTCCACGTGCTTCCATAAGCCCTGGTATAATTAATAACAAGCCAGGCAATAAAACATAATAATCACTAACTCTAAGTAGCTCTAAACCCGCAATTATTTCCATTAACACAGTGACTAATACAACAGGTGTTGCTTCTTTGTAAATTCTTTCGATTCTTCTCCATTCTTCGGACTCAAGGGAGCGCCGTATAAAGCCTTTTTCTGGTAAAAGCCGTTTTTTTCTTTTTTTTATCTTTTCTTTCAGCGGCACTCCCATGTTATCAAATTAACAGTATGACATACTAAAGTCATTCCATTTATTACTAATAAAAATGGAATAATCAACCTTTTTTTTCGAATGTTTACTAATCTTTTTACCCCCCCGTAATTTTATTAAAGGACTCAATAGAGGCTTTATTCGATGTCAAATAATCCCATAAGATTGGGGCTAACATATGATGATGTATTATTAGTCCCTAAACGCTCTTCTGTAGTTTCAAGAGCAACAATTGACGTATCGACTATGTTAACAAAAAATATTTCCTTGCACATTCCCATTGTTAGTAGTAATATGGATACAGTTACAGAAAGTGAAATGGCAATTCTCTTAGCAAGATTAGGAGGAATCGGTGTTATTCATAGA
Source organism: Candidatus Heimdallarchaeota archaeon (assembly GCA_027061945.1). Taxonomy (GTDB): domain Archaea; phylum Asgardarchaeota; class Heimdallarchaeia; order Heimdallarchaeales; family JAJRWK01; genus JAJRWK01. The sequence goes on along the minus strand of JAMOVR010000216.1, from coordinate 15,701 downwards.
TTCATGAGTATAGAAGAACAAGTCCGACAAGTCAAAAAAGTCAAACGATCCGAAGGGTATATTATTGAAAAGCCATACACGATTTCCCCCAATAAAAAAGCTTTAGAAGCTATACAATTCATGGAAAATACTGGTGTCTCAGGGCTAATCGTCGTTAATAACGACAAAGAAATAGTAGGGATCGTTACTAGAAGAGACTTTCTGTTACAAGAAGACTTAGAAAAAAAGACGGTCTCAGACATTATGACAAAAGACGTTATAAAAGCACCGTTTGGTATATCTCTAGAAGAAGCGAAAACAATTCTTCGTGAACACAGAATAGAAAAGCTTCCCTTAATTGATGAAAGGGGAAGAATCGCAGGATTAATTACCACAAAAGACATTATTCAAAGGCTTGAACGACCAAATGCAACAAAAGACAAAAAGGGAAGATTAAGAGTGGGAGCTGCTATTGGTGTGAGGGGAGATTACGTTGAGAGGAGTGAGGCATTACTAGAAGCAGAAACAGATGTACTAGTATTAGATGTTGCTCATGGTCACTCTGATCTAGCAATAAATGCGTTGAAAAAAATAAAGTCTGAATTTCCTAATGCAGAGGTAATCGCTGGAAACGTTGCCACAAAACAAGGTACCGAAGATTTAATAATCGCAGGTGCTGATGGAGTAAAAGTCGGAGTTGGCCCCGGATCAATATGTATTACTAGATTAGTTGCTGGTGCGGGTGTCCCTCAATTAACAGCAGTCATGGATGCCGCTGAAGCTGCAGAACCATATGGTGTCCCAATTATCGCAGATGGGGGTATAAGAAAAAGCGGAGATATTGTTAAAGCATTAATGGCTGGGGCGTCAACAGTAATGATTGGAAGCCTACTTGCGGGGACAACTGAAAGCCCCGGTTTTCCAGTATTGAGAAATGGGAAACGATATAAAGTGATCCGTGGGATGGCTAGTTTAGGCGCAACAATTGGACGAGAATATAGAGAAAAGAAAGGAGCTTTTGATGAGAGCGATTTTTCTCAAGTAGTTCCCGAAGGAGTTGAAGCATTAGTCCCATTTAAGGGTAGTGCCGAAGAAATTATTCATCAATTAGTTGGCGGATTAAAATCAGGTATTTCTTATTGTGGTGGTACAAACATTGAAGAAGCAAGAAAAAACGCTGAATTCATCAGAATAACAAATGCAGGAATAAAAGAAAGCGCTCCTCATGATGTTGAAGTTGTATAACGTTTAGTGTTTCGCTTATAAAACGTGAATCTCCCCTTATTTGTCTTATTCGTCACTAACAAACACAAATGGATATGTTTCTTTTATAATATTCATAACAATTTCTGGTGGAAATAGACCTTTTTCTGTAATTATAGCGTCAATATATTCCCTACTCACAGTCTCAAATGCTGGATTCAAAATTTGAAGTCCCTGTGGGCGGTCTGGCCATACTTCATCAGGAGAACGCATCTCAATTATTGTTGTTTTCCCAATAGAAGTATCGGCATCAAACTTTAGTAAACTAGAAAGAACATACAATGGCACATCGCTTTCTTTTGCAGCTAATGCCAGTAATCTAGTACCAATTTTATTAATAATTGTTCCTTCACTAGTGATTGCATCACATCCTGTAAAAATAACATCAATTCGCATTCTTTTTATTGCCCATCTCATAGCACTATCTACAACCATAGTGGTTGGAATTCCTGCTGAAATTAATTCTTTAGCAGTCTTTCTTCCTTGGTATCTTGGTCTAGTCTCTGTACAAATCGCTTGAATACTTTTTCCCATATTAAATGCTTCTATAATTGTCTCAGAAGCTAATGAAGAATGACAATGAGTCATTACTGTTGTCCCATCAGAAATTCTGTGGGACCCAAATTGAATAATTTTCTTTTTAGTGGACTTTAGTAATTCTATATATTCCGTAGCAGATTTATTAATTGTAATTTTTGCACTTTCAACATTATCCTCATTCTTTTTTCTAAGATCAAAAAATATTTTTTTTAGACCATTTCTTAGGGCTGGTTCTGTTGGTCTAGTATTAAACAATAATCTTTTAGCTTCTAAAATATATCTATAAAACGTATCATATTCGTTAATTTTTAGTCCTTGAGAGTATTTTGAAAAAGCATTAATTCCCTCTACAGCAATAGCAGTTGCCCCTTGAATATTTAAGGATTTGATATCATTTACAACAGATAAAAATTCTTGTTTTAATTTCATATCTTCCATGTAACCACATCTCTATAATTTAGTATTAATTAATTTTCCCAAATAGACACAGTACTCACTTTCTAAGCATACCTTTAACATAAATTGTTTCAAAAAGCTTTCTTTTTGTCTTGCCTTAAGGGGAAATTATTTTAGTGAGGCATGAGAAACTTATTCCTTGCTTAAAACACGTAGAGGGTAATACAATGATTGTCAAAGACTTAAGGATAACGTCAAGAGAACCTATTGTCTTCATACACTCTTCCAAAACAGGAATTGTTGATGAAGAATCTCAGTTCGTTAGAATTAGAAGTGCTAAAGAACAAATTGCAGCTAAAGCAATCGTTACTGAAGATTTAGTTAAGCCAGATGAGATAGGACTTCCAAAATATTTACTCGAAAAACTCCGTGTTAAAGAAGGTGATCAAGTAAATGTTCAACCTAGATCGAGACCTTTAGGATACCAAGCAATTAGGAAAAAATTCAAAGGAAAAAAATGGACGAAAGATGATATTCAGACAATTCTTGAACAGATATATAAGCATATGTTGAGCGACTTAGAAATAGCTAGTTTTGCATTAGCACAGCAATTCCAACGCTTAGACCTTGATGAGATTGAATATCTTGCTAAAGGAATTGCGTATTATGGAGAAAATCTTGAGTTTGATGAACCTGTATATGATAAACATAGCATTGGTGGTCTCCCGGGAAACAAAGTCAGTCTATTAATCGTTCCAATAGTTGCAGCTCAGGGGTTACTTATCCCAAAAACAAGTAGTAGGGCAATAACTAGTCCTTCTGGAACTGCAGACACAATGGAAGTTTTAGCACCTGTGTCGTTTAGTGCAGAAGAGATCCTTGAGATAGCACCGAAATCTAGAGGAATGATTGTATGGGGGGGAACTATGGATCTGGTTCCTGTAGATGACATTATTATAGAACGGGCAGAAAGGCCACTTAGCTTAGATCCCCAAAGCTTAATTGTGTCGTCAATTTTAAGTAAAAAAATCAGTATGTCTGTTAAAAATCTAGTTTTGGACATGCCTATCGGTAAAGGAACAAAAGTGGAAAAAAGAGAAGATGCATTCGAACTTGCAAATATATTCGTAGAAATTGGAAGAAGAGTAGGAATCAGGGTTGATTGTGCATTAACATATGGAAATCAACCGTTAGGGCATGCAATTGGTCCTGCTTTAGAAGCAAGAGAAGCATTATTGACCCTTACGGGTAAAGGACCAACGAGTGTTAGAGAAAAATCAGAAGAATTAGCAGGAATACTTTTTGAGATGGGCAATCTTTCGCAAAAAGGCCAAGGGGCAAGACTTGCCGAAGATGTTCTATCCTCTGGAAAAGCTCTTCAGAAATTTAGAGAGATAATAGAGGCCCAAGGAGGGAATCCTAACGTGAAACCAGACGATCTTCCTATTGGTCAATATACTGCAGATGTGACTGCCCCTAGAGATGGTTATATTGTTGAAATAAACAACCGTGATATTAAATTTTTAGCAAGAGTATTAGGAGCTCCATCATCTAAGGGAGCAGGGATCTATCTAAATTATAAGATCGGTGACTTTGTGAAAAAAGGAGATGTTTTAGCAACGTTTTATGCGGAAAGTGAGGGGCCACTAGATGAAGCACTAAAGCAACTAAATTCACATAAATTTTATACACTTGAGGGGATGGTTCTAGACCGAATCTCTAGATAATAATCTCTTATTTTTCTTCTTTTTTCTTTTAAACGGTCTATAAACAAGTTATTTATAAAACACATTAACTTTATATTCATAAAATATCGAATTCCACTCGAACACCTCTGGTGATCATCATGAGTGACGGTAATACTGTTTTAGTTGTGGGAACTGGTACTATTGGAGAACCAGTTATTAGCCTCCTCCTTTCTCATAAAAAGGAGATCGGAATCGACGAAATTATCTTCCACAAGCATACGCCGAGATTAATTGACCGGCCAATGCTTCGGACTCTTATAAAACGTGGGGCACTAATGAGTGTTGAAGAACATAAAAAGCATGAATTCCAAGAGCTAGGGTTAGAACCTGACATGACAATTGAGGAGGCTCTTAAAAAAGCAGATGTCGTACTAGATGCAACTAAAAGTGGCGTCGGTCTGAAAAACAAAGACCTATTTTATAAGAAGCACATTGATGATACTAAAGCATTTATTGCACAGGGTAGCGAATTTGGTTTTGGAATAATGTATGCTGCTGGAATAAATGATATGGTATTAAAAGAAAAGCCTAAATGGATCACGGTAGCTAGTTGTAATACTCATGCTGGTGCGGCATTAATTAAGACCTTAGGAACCAAAAACGGAAAAATAGATCTTAAAAAGGTGGACTTAGTTTATCTAAGAAGATCTGCCGATATTAGTCAAACAGGAAAATTTACTTCTGCTCCAACAATCACTAGATATAAGGATTCTGAATATGGGACGCATCATGCAAGGGATGTAAATGAATTATTTAAGACCATTGGACAGCCATTGAATATATTCAGTTCCGCAATAAAACTTAATACCATGCTTATGCATTCTGTTCATTATCATTTAATATTCAATAGTCCAGTAACAAGAGAAGAACTTATCGAGAAAGTAGAAAATGAACCTCTTGTTGCAGTAACGTACAAAGACCACCTAAATCAAGTATTTAGTTTTGGTAGGGACCATGGACATTATGGAAGGATCTTAAACGAATTTGTTGTTTCAATTCCGTCTATACTTGTCCGAAACGAAACAGAAGTTTACGGTTGGGGATTTACTCCTCAAGATGGAAACAATTTGCTGAGTAATATGAGGGCTATCGCAAATTACATCCGTCCCGATGAAGACCCAATCGAAGTAACCAAGCCATTAAACAAGTGGTTGTTCTCTGAAGTATAAACTAGTAAATATAATCTGATGCACTAAATTAATACCATTCTTTCAACTTTTTTATAACATCTATTTTGTTCAGAAAAAAAATCTTTTTCAACACGACAATATCAACACATAATGAAAATGCCTTGGTAGCTCAGCTGGCAGAGCGCGGGACTTGTAATCCCGTGGTCGCGGGTTCAAATCCCGCCCAAGGCTCCATTTTTAAAAAAGTTTCTATCACATTCAATAAAAATTCTGATAATTTGAAATAATTAATTATGTATCTTAGAAAAATATTCTCAAAAATAATTTTTTTAAAAATAAAAAAAGTCCACGTTAAAAACCTAATGATTTAAATTTTATTATCGCGAGAGGAAAAATGTCTTAAAACGGACATATTAGTCTGGTATTAAGTTCGTCGATGACTAACTCCATTTAGTCATCAAGAAGTTTTTAAGTGTAAGAAAGAATTTCGCACAGAAAGAACTCAAGTGAGGAAAGAACATGGCTACCACCCAAACCATCGACGTAGGCGAATGGCTAAGCGACCGTTTTAAAGCCTTAGTCGAAAAAATAAAAGCACACCTTGAAGAATATGATATCAATAGACAAGAAATATTACATAAATTATCACTAATTTTAATCTTCTCCGGAGCATTCCTTATTAGAATAATTGCCGTAGCGTTTCATAACCCGGTAATTATCAAAGCGTTCGACCCACATATGCAACTTCGTTCTGCAGAGTACATCAAAGATCACGGGTTGATCGCGTTCTTCAAATGGTATGACTACTTTTCATGGTACCCATATGGAAGAGATGTAGGATCCAGCATGTACATAATAGTACCATTAACGGCGATTCTTCTTTATTACATCTTACATCTCTTTGGGATTAATGTATCATTAGCTGTTGCAGCATGGTACGCTCCTGCAATAATGGGTACAATTGGAGTAATGTTTGGATACTTATTAGCAAAGGAATTAATCAGTAAAAGAGCAGGAATACTTGTTGCAATACTACTAGCGGTTACACCCGGGTATTTATCGAGAACAACCGGTGGGTTCTTTGACAACGAATCTGTTGGTGTTATGCTAACTTTGATGACATTATACTTCTTTATCAGAGCATTAAACAGGGACAGTATCGGTAGCGGAATAATGGCTGGCATATCCCTTGCATTACTATCATGGTCTTGGGGAGCGTACAGGTTTACGGTTGATCTTTTACCTCTGTATGTATTAGTAATGATGATTTCTGGAAAAGCAAATTATAGACTGCTTAAGGCATATACCACGACAGTAGGTATTGCTTTTCCTTTAATGATTATGATCCCCCGTATTAATGGTGACTTTGTTTACACTACTGACGGAATGGCTCCCCTATTTACGTTAATCCTCCTTATACTATTCTTGATGTTTAAGAACTTAGAACAAGAACTACCTAAAACAGAATTCAGAAAAGTCGTAGTTGTAACAGCAATCGTTATCTCACTAATTGGAATTGCTGCATTCTCATTATTAGTGTATTTAGGAGTCGTCGAAAACATTGGGCAAAAATTCTTCAATGTAATTCTACCCACAGTACGAAATAATATTCCAATCTTAGATTCTGTTAGTGAACATTTACCAATGTCATGGGGTAGCTTATATACCAACATTGGAGTAATGACATTCTTTATCCCACTTGGTGTATATTATGCCCTCAAAAAACCAACAGAAAAAAACATATTTCTACTCACTTACAGTTTAACTACGATTTATTTCTCTGGTTCCATGGTACGTCTAGTACTTTTGTTAGCTCCTGCAGCTGCATTATTAACTGGCTTAGCAGCAGACAATTTATTAATACCATATGCGTTAGCATCACACGGCAAAATTAAGATTACAAAGACTACAATGAACTTACCAACAATAGATTCAAGTCATGCCATGTGGGCATATTTCTTAGTAGGAATGCTCATTATGACAATGGTCTATTCTGGAACTAATACTGCAGTGGAACGATTTGGTACGTCTGAAATATATCCGAGCGTTAATGCAAAAGATCCTAACCCATTTAGTGATTGGGTTGATGCATTAGCCTGGATCAAAGCCCATGCCAATTATCATGATGCCATTGCCAATAACGAAAAACCGCCTGTATTCATGTCGTGGTGGGACTATGGTTATTGGATTACTGCTGATGGTGAGGCTGTTACACTAGTAGACAATGGAACGACTAATTCGACCCAAATCGGCGTTGTTGGTGCAATGCTCATGCTTAATATGTCTTTGGCATTGCCGTTAATGTACAAGTACGGAGTCGACTATGTAGTAGTTAATTCTGCAGGCGGTAATCCAAGCGTAGGAAGCGATATTGGTAAAGCTATTTGGATGATAAGAATCGCTGAAAAGAATGCTCCTCAATTTGGAATCAAAGAAAGTAATTATTGGGATGATAAGGAAGGACAATACAAAGATCCATTCTATGAAAGCGTTCTTTGGGCATTGATCTCATACCGCACACCTGAAATGAGTGGAGATGCGCCGATTGTTAAGTTTGACAATACAATTATCAGAAATGGAAAAGACAAAGTAGTTACACACTTAGACTATTTTGTTGAAGTATTCCGTTCCAAAGGATTAGACCCAAAACAGGAAGGACAATATCCTTGGGTCAGAATTTACAAAGTAATGTATCCTGAAAATATCCAAAGCATGGTCGCACATTTAGAAGAGTTATTAGCAAAAGGACCTCTTAACTTAACATATCCCACTTCCACATAACAAGTGTAGCCATGCAATATCCCCTCCTCTCATTATTTTTTGTTTTTATCAGTGAACTATGCTCCTTGTAAAAGCAGGGGGTAGTTCATAATAGATTATTCTTTGTGTTATAAAAAAAATGTGTACTTCTCAAAAATCATTTAAGTAAAAAACTCCGCCGAATACATAATGAGTACTTCTGGTTCAACTGAAGGTGTCAATGCAACAAGAATGGAGCTCCTCAATACCCGAAAAAAAGTAAAATTAGCCCAACATGGGTATTCACTTCTAAAAGAAAAAATGGATGCTTTAATTATTGAGTTTTATGAAGCAATTGATGATGCAAAAACCTCTCGTCAAGAAGCTTTTGAAACATTAAAAGAAGCTTATGAATCGCTCGCTAAAGCTAAATTTGCGGTTGGGGAAAGGAGAATAAAAGAAATTGCTATGTCTTCTCCAGAAGCCGTAGAAATTGAACCAGACTTGTTGAACATCATGGGAGTTAAAGTTCCGGTTCTAAATCTAAAAATAAATGAGAAGCACTCTTTATTCTACAGTATTACTACAACCTCTGCTTCACTAGACAGTACAGTTTCAAAGTTCCAAGATGCAATAAAAGCAATCGTTAAAATGGCAGAAAAATTTGCGACTTTACAAAAATTAGCATATGAAATCAACCGTACTAAAAGAAGAGTAAATGCTTTAAATCACATAGTAATCCCTCATTTAGAAAGTATTGCTCAATATATAGAACTCACTTTACAAGAAATAGAACGTGAGAACTTCACTAAACTTAAACACATAAAGAGTAAACTAGAAAAAGAAGCTACTCACCAATAAAACTTAATTAATCCGACAATAATTAAAACGCTTGTTCCCCAGTATATTGTAGTGTTAAAATATTGGTGATAAAAAATGGCGAAAACAGAAAAAAGAAAATTAGTTAAACGCTTTTCAAACGTAATCGTCAGCCGAATGGATTATAAATTCGCAAGACATTTTTCAGACTTAGAATTTTATAATGACGGCTTTGCATATTTCTATATGTGGAAAACACAAGGTGTACGTATTCCCATTCTAAACACAATAAGAGACACTTATGTAAGGTTAAAAAGAAAAAGAATGCCTGTTGAAGAAGCAATTAAACACGATCCTGCATTAGAGAAAGAAATCAGAAAAATAAGAAAATTAAAGCCTCCTTTTGTTAAATATACTCCTGAACAAAGGCCACGTAATGGTTTTGTTAAATATTCTGAAATAAAAGGAATAGTTGTTGATGAAAAACATAAACTTATTGATTTTAATATTAATGGAGAAGACTTTCTAAGATTAATTATTAGACATCGCAAGGTATTCAATAAAATACTTTCATACTATCAAAAATATATCCCTGAAGAAAAATTCAAAATAAAGGAGAAATACCTCGAAAAGCAAGAAGAGTTGCCAATTCCTCCTTATTGGAGATAATATTTACTTTTTTTAGATCTTTTCAATATCAATCCCCTACCTTAAGTTTTTTGATTGCTGATATGCGAATCATATAAAAACCAAAAAATAGACAATTTTCTTAATGAATAACGATAATTGTGTATTCTGTAGGATAGCTAATGGGGAGATCCCGGCACACTTCGTTTACAATGACGATGATGTAATGGCGATTCTTGATATCAATCCAGTAGCTAAGGGACATATGTTGGTAATTCCTAAATATCATGCAAAATATTATCATGAATTACCTGAAAAATACGCTAAAAAAATTGCGACAACGTTGCTATTAGTAACAAAAGCGCTAGAAGCTGAAAATTATAATATCCTACAAAATAATGGAAAACTAGCAGGTCAAGAAGTTCCCCATGTCCATTTTCATGTTATTCCTAAACCTTCAAAAGATGAGGGATTAGGGATTAGGTTTCCATCAAAACAAGAAACTTCAGAAGCGCTTACAGAATTAGCAAAAGAAATAAAGGAAAAAATAGATAAGCTCCTTTAAAATAGAAAACAATATTATTCATAGATGATGATCTCCATGACAACAGAAGAGGAAAGATTACTAAAATTAAAACAAGGATTTCAAAAGATCAAGGAGAAAGCAATGGCTGATGGAATTATTACTGAAGACGAAGCAGCAATATTAAAAACCATTGAAAAGCATATTGAAATTTACGAAGATCTCGTGAATAAAGCATTAGAAGATGGAGTAATAACTCAAGATGAAAAAAATGAGCTTATCGATTTTGAAGAAAAAATAATGTCAGAAGCATACTTCACAGCCGAGGCAGACCAAGTAATTACTGAAGACGAAGCAGAGTTAGTCAAATTGTTAATAAAAATATTTGATGAAAAGGCATACACTGATTGGCTTGATGAAGTAATCAAAAAATAAGAAAAAATTTTTATTTTCTTCTCCTAAAAATTTGTTCAAATACATTTTTTGTTTCTTTTAATAGACTGCAGTTTTAAAGTAGAGATCAAGTCAAAAATAAGTTGAGCTCTATAAGTCAGTCTAAATTATAGTTTCTTTCTAAATTTATGATTTTAAGATAAATGAAAATAAAAGTTGAGATTAAAAAATAAGAAAAAACAAAATAACTATTTAGTATAAATTAATTTTTTAGTTTTTTATTCTTCTAATTTTTTATGACAGAACCACCAATCATAGCAGTTATCGCCATATTTCTCAAGTCTTTCTTTTGCTTCTTTTTCGCTTCCTGGAGGTGGTATAATAACCTCATCTCCTAAGAAGTCATTATTTGGCCAGTTTGCTGGGGTAGCTACTTTATATTTATCTGAAGTCTGTAAAGCTTTAACTGCCCTTAGTATCTCATCCATGTTTCTACCTATCTCTTGTGGGTAGTATAAGACAGTTCTAACAATTCCTTTATCATCAATAATGAAAACAGCTCTTACTGTGTTAGTACCCTTACCTGGGTGTACCATTCCTAGTTTTTTAGCTATTTCTCCCATGTCATCTGCAATGATGGGGAACTTAATTTCAACATCTAATTTTTCTTTAATCCACTCCACCCATTTCATATGACTAAATACTTGGTCGATACTCAATCCAATTAGTTCTGTGTTTAGTTTTTTGAAATCATCATATCTCTTTTGGAATGCGACAAATTCAGTGGTACATACTGGTGTAAAATCTGCAGGGTGTGAAAATAAAACTACCCATTTTCCTTTATAATTGTCAGGGAATTTAATTATTCCATGAGTGGTCTTTGCTTCAAAAGAAGCAACTTTACTTCCTAATAATGGGAAACTTCCTTCGCTCATTTTTATCATCCTCCATAAGGAGTCTTCATATCATATTGATACTTTTAAGATAAAAAAATTTCGGAAACCCTAACTTTCATCATTTTACCTATAAATCACGAAAAACATTGTCCTTAGCGAACCAAACAAATATTACTATTTAGTATATTACTTTGATGTCAGAACCACGGAAAATGGAGGAGAATTATCAATTTCAAGCGGAAATCCCGCAATTAATTGATATAATTGCAAAAAGCATGTATCAACACCGAGAGATATTTCTAAGAGAACTCATTTCAAATGCAGCAGATGCACTTAACAAGGTAAGATTTGAACAAATCATAAACAAAGAAATCGATTCATCAATACCTTTAGAAATAAAAATTGAAGTTGATGAAAAAGAAAGAACTTTGACTGTTTCAGATACTGGAATTGGAATGACAAAACAAGAATTAATTGAAAATTTAGGTACAATAGCAAAAAGTGGAACCTTGGAATTCATAGAAAAACTAAAGAAAGAAGGGCATGATGAAAAATCCATTATTGGGCATTTTGGAGTAGGTTTCTATAGTGTCTTTATGGTTGCAGATGAAGTAATTGTACGAACAAAATCCTATAAAGAAGACAATGCTTGGGAATGGATTTCCCAAGGAGGACCTTCTTTTAAAATATCACCTATAGACAAAGAACAAAGAGGAACAGAAGTAATTCTAAAATTAAAGAAAGACGCTAAAGAGTTCTTAGAAGAAGAAAAAATAAAAGAATTAGTCAAAAAATATTCTGATTTTATAGAGTTCCCAATATATTTTAAAGGCGAAATCATTAATGAAAGAACACCATTATGGAGAAAACCTAAAAATGAGATTAAACCTGAAGATTATGAGTCATTCTACAGAACATTAGTAGGTGTAATGTCTACTCCAATGATGCATTTACATTTTGTAACAGAGACACCAATACCAATAAAGGCAATAATTTATGTTCCTAGTAAAAGGCCTCTACTAATAGGGATGCCTGAAGAGTGGGGTTTGAAACTCTATTCTCGAAATGTCCTTATTTCTCCTAAATTCAAAGAACTTCTTCCACGCTGGTTATGGTTTTTACAAGGAGTTGTTGATGCGGAGGACATACCACTAAATATTTCAAGGGAAACAATACAAATAGATAGGGTTGTAATAAAAATAAAAAAAGTTCTTCTAAAAAGGATTCTAAAATGGTTTAAAGAAGTATCAGAAAAACAGCCTGAAAAATATGCTGAGTTCTGGAAGGAATTTGGTTTATTTATAAAAGATGGTTATATCGAGGATCATACTAATAGGAATAAAATAGTCGATTTATTGAGATTTAAATCAAGAAAGCATCCTGATGAATATATTAGCTTAAGACAGTATGTTGAGGAAATGCCTGAAGACCAGGATATGATCTATTATGTTATTGCTGAAACAGATAATGCGGCTGCTAATAGTCCTCATCTTGAGAGTATTAATGAAAATTGGGATGTTTTATTCTTTACTGAATCAATTGATTCGTTTTTAGTTCTTCATTTAACTGAATACGAAGGAAAGCACCTTCAAAATGTTGAGAGTGTAGAGGATACCCAGGAAGAGGAGCTTAATGAAAAGATTAGACCATTAATTGAAATAACAAAGAAGGTATTAGGACCCTTAATTGCTGAGGTCAAAGGGACTACTAAACTTAAAAATAGTCCCGCTCGCCTAAAAAGTCAAGCTCCCTTATTAACTGCAATGCAAAGAGCAATGAGCTATCTAAATGAAACTCCGTCCTATGACCTAATGCCTAATGTATTAGAATATAATGTCAATCACCCTCTAATCCTTAAGATGAATGAAAAAGCAAAACAAAATCCTGATGATGACTTACTAATATATTCTATAAAGTTATTACATTCATCATTACAAAGAGTTGCTGGGGCAGACAATGACCCTATTGATGTATTAAATTATACTAAGAATGTATTAGAACTTGCGTTCTTAGGTAAAATAACAACTTCTGAAACAACAGAAGAAAATGAGTCAGAAACTCAAGTTAATAATACCGTTAAAAAAAACAATAGAATAATAAATAATACGGAACAATAATCATTCGGTACGTTCCGATAATTCAAATAGTTTTTTAACAATCCTTTCTGGAGTGTCACCGTAAAAGTCAAATAATTGTGCCATTCTTTTCAAGACCTTTTTATTAGGAAGTTTTTCAGTTTTATCAAAAATCTCAATTAATTTTTCAGCTACTAAAACATCGGTCTCTTTTTTAATGAAATCTTCTAAGATTGATGCATCTTTATCAAATACACCCATCTCTTCTAAAAATTCTAAAATTGATTTACGGACTAACGCATGTTTCTCTATCATTAAAGCTTCAATATACGTTGATAAAGAACTCATTTTCCTTAGTTTTTTTAAGCAATCAATAATTAACAGTCGAACCTCAAATTCAGGTTCCTCTAACAAAAGCTTTTCTAAAACATTAACAAACTCTTCTTCACAGTGAGAATTGATTGCTTCAGCAGCTGCAACTCTGGCTTTAGTAAATTTATCATTTACCAACTGATCGAGTAGCACCTCTTTTTGTTCTTTGTTTAACTTCTTTTGGTCTATTAAAGATTTGGCCCAAAGTACTCTTTCGAAAGGATCTTTCCTGTTAAAACCATCAATAATATCTTCATAGGAAAAACTCATTTATGAAACAAATTAATGATAAAAGATTATAAGTTATCCTAACACAAATAAAAATAAGGAATGTAAAATTTAATGTTATTCTTCATTTAGCTATATTGCGGAAAGCCCCTCCTGCTTGTAGATAAAAAACCATAAAAAACTATTCCAGATAATTCCTTACAATGAAAGAAGGAGTTTTAGGGTAAAAGCATTTTTAATAACGTTTGCGGACAGAAGAACGATCTTCTGTTTTCAACTTATTTCTATTTTTTGGTCAGCACTCCCAATGATGGCATAGCTTTCCCAATAGGGACCGCCAGTTATAGCACATCCACTCATTGCGATTACCCATTTTAAATTAGGCATTTGACCATATTATATTTATGATCTTGAACTGAATAAATGGGATAACATGAAAGTAATTCAACTAGACAAAAATAGCAACCAATTGGAATAAGGGATAAGAAACTCTTAATAAAGTTCTTGTTCAATTTATAATTCTTTTCTGTTTTTTGAATTATTAATTTCTTAATCTTTTTAAAGGTTACTACGAAAAAAAAATACTTGTTTTTTAAAATAAGTATGATACATATGATGAAAAAAAATTAGGAATTATTTTATTATTGCTTGTCTCATCTATGCTTTTTGTAGGAAATATTCATGCAATATGGGTATGGAAAGACGTGAAAACATACGATGTAACTTCCAACATGTATCTTATGAGTTCTACACTTCCTTCTCAGAATGGAGAAGCATATGTTGATGCTGATAATCCAGATGATCTTGACTTTTGGATTCATACGGATTTATCAATTCAATTATCCCCAACCATGCTTTACTTTATTTATGATTTAGGAAAAAATGGTGTAGCTGGAATAAGAACGGACGAAGGTACAAAATATCGTGCCATTATTTATTGGACTTTAAATGATACTTTTGATGATAATGATTCTCCAAACACCTATCTTAAGTTCTATTATGAATTATATTATATGTTAGGATCTACTAAAAAAATTGTAGGATCTTATTCATACTTAATTGACGATACCGATCATAGGTATGATTTTGTAAAGGTGAATCATATTGTCACTTCATCATCTTCAGTTCCAATTAATGTAGCTTTATATCTTTTAATAAAGGTCACTTTGAGTGGTAACCCCACCCTCCATGAATGGGATTTAAAAAGCATCTTTCAGGATACTTCTTTAGATAAAGTTACTTATCAAAAATATTATTATTATCCTATTAGATGACGGATATTAAAATATAATGTTTTAAGTTGAATTAAAATTATAATTATTTATAAAAAAACACACTCGTATTATTAAGGCGAAGTAATATGGTTCTAACCAAAGAACATTTTTTAAAAATAACAGATCTTACTTTCTCGTACGGCATTTTAAATAAGAACGTTGTTTTTAAAGATTTTAATTTTTCTACAGATCATGATATTGTAGGTTTAATTGGTCCTAATGGTGCAGGAAAATCGACTCTCGTAAAAATATTATTAGGTTTATTAATTCCTGAAAAAGGCAAAATTGAAATTTTTGGTAAAAAAATTAATTATACAGATAAAACCTATCTACAGCACATTGGTGTATCTTTTG
Organism: Candidatus Heimdallarchaeota archaeon; assembly: GCA_027061945.1. Taxonomy (GTDB): domain Archaea; phylum Asgardarchaeota; class Heimdallarchaeia; order Heimdallarchaeales; family JAJRWK01; genus JAJRWK01. Next base: position 345 of record JAMOVR010000216.1, on the reverse strand, counting down.
AGATTCCTGTTTTTCCTCCATGGGCTACAATATTAGATTATTTAATATGGGTTGGACGAGCTCGAGGATTAAAAAAAGAAGTTGCTATTGAGCAAGCTATGTATCTTATAACGTTATTTAACTTAAATAAAAAACGATATCATAACGCAAACACATTATCGGCAGGACTTAAAAAAAGATATTCTCTTGCTTTAGCAATAATTGGGGCTCCAGATCTATTAATATTAGATGAGCCAACTGCGAACTTAGATGTAGAAACCAGAATAAATATTTTGAACTTCTTAAAACATTTTTCAAAAGAAAATAATATTAAAATTTTAATTATGAGTCATATCTTAACGGAGT
>JAMOVR010000215.1 GCA_027061945.1 Candidatus Heimdallarchaeota archaeon | reverse complement strand
CGCTTGCCTTATTAAGGCAAGGAAAACGAGAAGAGGCTATACTCTTATTGGAAAAGGTAGTTTCCGAGGTCCCTGAGTTTGTTCCGGCTCAGTCTATTTTAGGAAATCTCTATATGGAATCCGAGGAGCTAGACAAAGCGGCCGAAGCCTTCAGACAGGCCTTGGTCTATGATTCCCAAAATGCTACCCTCTTGAATAATCTGGCCTGGTGTCTCTTAAAAATGCCTTCTGAGAAGGGAAATTTAGAAGAGGCCTTGCGGGTGGCGGAAAGGGCTAGAGAGCTTACCCCAGAAGATCCAGCGGTCTTAGACACATTGGCCATGGTCTATCATCTTTCAGGCATGAAAGAGGTAGCCTGTCGCACCATCCGTGAGGCCAAAGAACTCTCCCCTGGAAATGTCATTATTCTTGAACACTTCGATGAATTTTGTTCTGAACTTTCTTCAAGGAATTTATAGCTGTATCGATTAACCTTCAAAAATTCAAAATTTATCTTGGTTAGTTTAATGGTTAATGCCCTTACCATTGATGTAGAAGAATATTTTCAAGTCGAGGCCTTCGCCAGGGTCATTGCTAAAAAGGACTGGGACAAATTTGTATCCCGGGTGATCCAAAATACAGAAAAAATTTTGAATTTGCTTGAGTTTTTTCAAATTAAGGCTACTTTTTTTTGCCTAGGATGGGTAGCAGAACGTTATCCAGAACTCATTAAGGCTATTGCGCAAAAGGGGCACGAAATAGCCTCTCATGGGTTTTCACACACTCCTATCTTTAGACTTACCCCTCAAGAATTTCGAAAAGAAGTGCGGAAAAGCAAAAGACTTCTCGAGGACTTAAGTGATAGGGAAGTAAAGGGCTTTCGAGCACCAACTTATTCGGTCACTAAAAATACTCTTTGGGCCTTAAAAATATTAGCGGAAGAGGGTTACACTTACGATTCGAGCATTTTTCCGATCCGCCATGATCTCTACGGTCTTCCAGAAGCCCCACGTTTTCCTTTTAAAATAAAGTCCTTGGGCCTGATAGAGTTTCCTATTACTACCGCTCGTTTCTTAGGGATTAAGTGGCCAGCTGCTGGTGGAGGATATTTTCGTCTTTTTCCTTACCCCTTAACCAAATATTTGCTTAAACGTATAAATCGAAAAGAAAAAATGCCTTTTATTTTCTATGTTCATCCTTGGGAATTTGATCCTGCCCAGCCACGAATTAAGGCTCCATTAAAATCACGTTTTAGGCATTATCTAAACTTAAAAAAGACCGAAAAGAGGTTTAAGAAATTACTTTTTGATTTTAAATTTGCTCCGGTGGAAGAAGTACTGAAAACTTTACCCCTCTTACCGGGAATCGAGCTTTAGAAATGAGGACAACCTATTTTTGAAGAATGCAAATTAGACTAGCTACCGATCAGGACGCCAAGCGTTGGGATACCTTTGTGGAGGCTCACCAAGGTGGTCCATATTTATATTTTGCCTGGAAAAAGGCTATAGAAAATTCCTCGGACATAAAAGTTATTATCTCCTAGTCGAAGAAGGAGAAAAATTAAAAGGAATCTTTCCGGTCTTTCATTTTAAAATGCCCTTCTTCAAGGGAAGTTTAGTTTCTCTCCCTTTTTGTGATTATGGTGGTCCGTTGGCAGAAAGCGAAGATATTAGTTTAGCCCTTTTAAAAGAGGCTGAAAGGCTGGCCTCACGGCTTGGTCTGTCTTCCTGGGAATGGCGTTTTAAAACGCAACCTTCCTTTTTTCCTGAACCCAAAGACCCACCTTCCAAAGTGAGATTGCTTTTAAAACTTCCTCCCAGCGCGGATGAGCTTTGGAAGGCCCTCAAATCAAAAGTACGCAGTCAAGTCCGCCGTCCTATGAAAGAAGGGGCTGAAGCTGTAATTGGCGGCCTGGAATTGGTCCCGGCCTTTTACCACATTTATCAGGAAAATATGCATTATCTCGGCTCTCCCCCTCACTCCCTCAAATGGTTTAAAGAAGTAATAAAAAATTTTAGTGACCAAGCGCGTGTAGTAGTCGTTTATAAAGAAAATTGCCCTTTAGCCGCAGGTATTATTCTTCTTTCTTCAGATACGGTAACCGTACCCTGGGCTGCTTCGCGAAGGGCTTACAAACGCATCAGTCCCAATATGCTTCTTTATTGGAAATTTTTGAATTTTGCCGCTGACCATGGCTTTAAATATTTTGACTTTGGTCGCTCTACTCCTGGGAGCGGAACTTATCGCTTTAAAAAGCAGTGGGGTGCCGAGCCTATCCCCCTTTTTTGGTATCAGAAAGCAGGAGAGGTGTCCTCAGGATCTTCTCGGTTTCGTGCTTTAGTAGAGAATGTTTGGCGACGCCTACCCTCTTGGGCAGTCAATTGGCTAGGGCCTAAACTTAGGGGCTATATTTCCTTATGAAAGAGGCTATCTTTATTGCCCATCGTATCCCCTTTCCTCCCAATAAAGGTGAAAAACTTCGGGCCTACCATTTTTTGAAATTTATTGCCGAACGTTATTCTACTCATCTCCTCTGTCATATTGATGAAGAACGGGATCTAGAGGCTGCCCAAAAGATAGATCTTCCTTTGGCAAGCATCCGTTATCATTTTTTACCCCGAAGCAAGCGTAAACAAAGGTGTCTCAAGGCCCTTTTCTCCGGGGGCACTCTTACTGTGGCCTATTTTTACGACCGGTCTCTTCAACAAGTCTTCAACACTTTGATTCGAAAGAGACCCATCGGGTTGGTATTTGGCTCCTGCGCCCCGGCAGCGGAGTATGTCTTCAGGTCCGGCTTTTTAGGAGCCCGATTATTGCTTGATTTTATGGACGTAGATTCTGAAAAATGGCGCGCTTTCTCGAAACATACCGCTCCTCCCCTGTGCTGGATATACGCCCTGGAGGCAAGAAGGCTCCGGGCTTATGAACGCCGTATCGCTAATACCTTCGACCACGTCTTTCTAGTGACCGAGGCCGAGGCCAGGCTTTTCCAAAGAGTAGTCGCTGAGATAGAGGTGGCAGTTATCGAAAACGGTGTAGATCTGGAAAGATTTCATCCAGCTCATCGAAGTTCCTTTACTAAAAAGGGGCCTACGATCGTATTTACCGGGGCTATGGATTACTGGCCCAACGCCGAGGGAGTAATTTGGTTTGCCAAGAAGATTTTTCCCAAAATAAAGCAGGTTTTGCCAAAAACTCGATTTTATATCGTGGGAAAAGATCCGACTAAAGAGGTAAGAAGACTTTCCCAAATAGAGGGAGTGGAGGTAACAGGTTTCGTATTTGATATTCGCGATTATATAATTATGGCCGATGTTTGTGTAGCTCCTTTAAGATTGGCCCGAGGGGTACAAAACAAGATTCTTGAAGCAATGGCTATGGGAAAACCCGTGGTGGCTACATCAGCAGCGGCTGCAGGGATTAAGGCTCTTCCAGGGAGAGACCTTTTAGTAGTAGATACAGCAGAAGATTTTGCTAAAGCAGTTTTTATTTTGCTTAAGGATAGTCTCCTAGCCGAAAAGATAGGCAAAGCAGCCCGTAAACAAATAGAAGAACATTATTCTTGGCCAAAAAATTTGTCTAAATTAGAATTATATTTATCCTAATTGTTAGTCAAAGATTAAATTTCTGTCTAAATAGGAGAAAAATTAAATGAAACCTTTTACTATTTGGTTTACAGGTATTTCAGGCTCAGGAAAATCTACTCTTTCTAAAAGAGTCTATTTAGAAATAAAATGTCGAGGCCTTAAAGCAGAATTACTTGATGGCGATATTATAAGGACAAATTTCAGTCAAGAACTTGGTTTTACTAAGAGAGATCGTGACATAAACGTCAAGCGCATAGGTTTTCTTTCCTGGCTATTAAATAAGCACGGCATTATTAGTGTCGTAGCCGCTATTGCTCCTTATGAAGAGACACGCAATTTGAATCGTCTTTTGATCCCCAATTATATAGAAGTTTTTTGTAATTGTCCTGTAGAGATTGCGGAGAAACGAGATCCTAAAGGTCTCTATGCCAGGGCCAGAAGAGGAGAAATTCCCAACTTTACTGGTATTTCAGATCCTTACGAACCACCTAAAAGTCCTGAAATTGTAGTCTATACAGCCAAAGAAACAATAGAAGAAAGCTTTAATAGAATAATTGAATATTTGGTAAATCAAAAATTAATTCCCAATAAAATTAAGCAAAAGATTGTCCCAGAGGAGTTAGAAAAAGAGGAACGTATTTTACGTGAATATTTAAAAAATTTAGGTTTTGCAAGGAAGGGATGGTAATTGAGGCTATTATAGAGTTATTATGTAATCTTCATAGAACTCAGGTAGTTAGGAAATGTATATTTATAAAATAATAAATGCATTTAGAAGTTTAGATGGACTGTAAAAAGTTGCTATTTTTGAAAATGAAGTACTTGGTAAAGATAAACGTAAAAATATTATATTAAATATAAATTTCTTTTTTATAAATTAATTGAGTCAAAATATAATTTATTAGATTCCAAAGTTATATTTATAGTTAAAAAATGCATTCCTTATTTTATTTATGAACGTTACTTTATTTAATATCTGTGAAGTTATAATTTCTAAGTTACGTAATGTTCCTTTGATTCAGGAAGTTAATTCGTTTATTACCATGTTACTAAGTCTTAAAAACATTTTAATTAAAAATAGTACCGATGGAGTTAATATTATCGTGCTTATAATGGTATTATCCTAACGAATTTCTTGAAAAGAAATTGTTTTTTAAAATAAAAAAAATTTACAATTGGTTTTGTTAGATGGTATAGACAATGGTATGGCCTAAAAGAACTTATCAATTAATTCCTTATAAAAGAAGTGAAAACTAACTCGACTGATCCTTATAGGTGCTGGATTATTGCATTCTAAACTAGAAAAAATGATTAAGAAGTTTAGGCTTGATAAATATGTTTTCATTACAGGCGCTTTATTTCGAGAAAAAAACTATTAATAATTTAATTAATCGTACCGATGTAGCTTTTCAACTTTCGTCAAGCTATTATGCTTGTCCTATGAAATTGATTGAATATATGGCTACTGCCAAAGCTCTTGTTGCTCCTAATTCTAATCAAGAAAATATACGAGAATTGTTAGTGGATAATGAAAGTGCTATTCTTTTTAATCCTAAAGATTGGAATATCTTTCTAAAAAAAACAAATTATTTACTAGTTTCTCTCCAAGTATGTGCTGCTTTAGGTCGAAAAGATCGCGAAACGGTCTTTAAAAACATCTTACTCAGCGATCCAACACTGAAAAATATTGTTGAGTTAAATTATGAGTCTTAAACAAAAAGTTTGGCAAGGGCTATGGACTGGCACGGTAGCTTCTATCGTTGAATATATTGTACGTATTCCTAGGATGATGGTTGTCGCTCGCGTTTTAGGACCGGAATACTATGGTATTCTTGGTATTTTTTCTGTATTTAGAGAAGTATTTGGCCGTTTTGTCCAGCTTGGTACAGGAGATGCTATAATTCAATTTTTAGCTGAAAACAAAAAAAAGCAAAAATATAAAAATATAAAAACTACAATAAAAGCTGCCAGTTTAATTCGTTTAATAACTCTATTTATTTGTATAACAATTTTTTTTCTTTACGAAAAACAAATAGTTTTTCTTGTTTCTAAGCTTTCTGCAGTAAAAAATTTACAAGTCCATCAATTACAATGGTTATTACGTTTATTATTATTAGGAATTACTATTCAAGCGCTAGAAGGCCCTTTTGGTAATGCTCTTCAAGCTTTTCAAGCGTGGAAATCTTTATTTATTGTTCGTATAGTAGGAGCTTTTGTCTCAAGTACGTTCTCTATTATAGCTGCTATATTAGGTTTTCGTTTATTAGGGATTGTTATATCTCAACAACTAGCATTTCTTATTATTGCTCTTCTAATTATATACTTTTATTTAAAAAAAATTTTTCCTCTTTTAAAAAATCAAAAATCTAATTTTTTTTGTGTATTACAACACACAAAAAATGTTTTGCGTTTTGGATTACCTCTTCTTTTTGCCCAAGTTTTTAGGCTAGTTTATACTTATACAGATCAAATTATGCTGGCCTCTCTTGCGAAAGGTCCCCAAGCATTAAGTTTTTATGAAGTAGCTAGAAATTGTGCTATGATGCTTACTTTTATTCCTACTCTTTTACGTTCTGTAATGTTCCCAGCTACAGCCGAATTTTTTGCTGATAAAAATATTCGTCGTCTAGAAGCTCTATTCACATTCATGGTAAAACATTTATTCTGGCTTCTTTTACCATTAGCTATGTGGATGGCTGTTTTATCTCCGATAATAATTAAAATAATAGCTGGTACAAAATATTTACAAGCTGCAAAAGCTTTAGCTATCCTTGCCATATTAAGAATTATGTTATCTTTTGCTGTCCCTTTTTTTACTTGTCTTGTAGGGGCATTTAAACGAACAGAATATCAATTTATAATATCTTTTTCTGGTGGATTACTTAATGTTGCTTTGAATGCTATATGGATACCTAAATATGGATATATGGGAGCAATTTATGCTACAGCTATTGGACATATATTGAGTTTTTCGTTAGCCTATTATTTTTTATCTACTTATATGAATTTACGTTTTCCTTTTCATTATATGTTTATTAGTATTATATTTGGAAGTCTGTCATCGTGTTTATTATTTATTGTTTCGATAATTAATAAATTTTTACTTTTATTTTTTATTCCTATAGCAGTCACTTTATATTTATTTGGTATTATCCGTTTTGGATTATTTGATTATCAAGATATAGAATATCTTTCAACATTACTGAAACCTTTTGAAAAGAAATTTAATTTTGTATTTGCTTTTATGAAAAGATATTCTCGTCCCACAAATCCTGAAAATTTATTATAGGATAGGGCTTTTATTATGATTATGAAAAATTTTCAATTTAGGATCGGATTTCTAGTTTATGATTCTCGTTCAGGCAGTACTCTTTTGTCATCAATTTTAAATACTCATCCTGAAATTTTAGTCACTTTTGAGATAGAATATATTTTAACAGCTATGCGTAAATATAAAGAATATAAAAAATTACCTCTCGGAAAAGAACTTTTTGAAATAATTAACACTGATAAACGTTTAAAAGAATGGTCTATAAATTTAAAAGAAATTTTTGATGCTATAGATAGAAGTTCACTTGATATAAATACTTTTACTAAAATTTTATTACAAAAATATTCTTACTACGTTAATCGAAAACCAAAAATAATAATAATTAAACAAGGCTCTCTAATCTTTTACTTAGAATATCTCTGGAAAATTTTCCCTGAAGCTCCTATTATTCATATTTATAGAGACGGACGCGCTGTTTTCGCTTCAAAAAAAAGAACTATAAATATTGATACTGGTCTACCGATGCAAAAAGATCCTAAAAAAGCTGCTTGGCGATGGAAAAAAATTCAAAATTTGGCTTTAAAATATAAAAATTATAAAAATTTTTTTGAAGTCAAATATGAAAATCTTGTTCTTAATCCTTCAGATGTTCAAAAAGAAATTTGGCATTTTTTAAAGGTAAATACTAGTCCATCATATTTATTCTCTATTGAAGACTATGCTAAAAAACTTCCCGCCTCTCAAAAAACTATTCATCCTTTAGTGGGAAAAAAATGTATGCCTAATAAAATTTATTCATGGAAAAAAGAATTATCTATTTCTGAAATATTTCAATATGAAAAAATTACTAAAAAAT
>JAMOVR010000214.1 GCA_027061945.1 Candidatus Heimdallarchaeota archaeon | reverse complement strand
CTTGGAAATAATAGACCAGCTTGCGGAACTGAAACAAACAATAACTCAGGTACACGAAGAAATTATAGTGTGCGGCTTCTATGGCTTGATCTTGCGATGCAAATCTTGCGGAGAAGATCTCTTCTGGCAACCAAAAGGGCATTTTTATCGGGTTCCTACACTTAAATTTTGTTGACACTGATATCCTTTTGAAGGTATGTTTCAAAGAAAATCAATATAAAATTTGATGTAGGAGGTCAAAAAGTGAAATTATTCTCGTATGTCGTCAAATATGATACCGGTTTTGCACCAAACCCCTTTTGGGGCTTTTGTACGCTTGCTTGTTGCAAACCAAAAATTAGAAAATCTGCTCAAAAAGGGGATTGGATAGTTGGCTTAAGTGAAAAGTCAAAAGGAAACCAAATAATTTATGTCATGAGAGTGGATGAAAAATTGACCTTCGACCAGTACTTTAATGATAAACGCTTCTCAGCAAAGATTCCAGATTTTTCCAGAAAAGAAGTAATTTTTAAATGCGGAGACAACATATACAAACCATTACCAGATGGCAATTTTCAACAACTCCGATCAATGCACTCTAAAGAAAATGAAGAAGACCAAGAACAAAAAAAGAAAGACTTAGAAGGAAAATATGTTTTAATTTCTAAAACATTTTATTACTTCGGCTCCAAAGCAATACCTCTTCCCAAAGATTTCTATGAATTAAAAGTAGGTCGAGGACATAAATGTAATTTTTCTACTGATTTTATAAAAAGTTTTTTAGATTTTATACGTCAACATCCACAAGGCATAAATGCCCCTCCCTCCATTTGGCCAAAAAATGATGATTCATGGAAAAATATGAACATAGGCATTCTGCAAACAAATAATGAAAATAATCTTTAGCAGAAAGGGTTTTGATTCATCTTATGGAGGGACACCTAGCCCTATTTTCCCAGATAATCGGATAGTTTCTATACCTATTCCGGACAAAGATTCACCTATCAAATATGAAAATATTAAATGGCAAGAGTTTAATCTTGGCTATATAGTATCTCTTCTAACTAAAAACCGTATTCCTTCTTATTACGGAGCACATATTGATCCAGATTTAGACAATAATAGTCTTCCTAGAGTAAAAGGATGGAGACCGGTTTTCGGTCAAATGGGACAGGCTCAAGGACATCTAAGGAATGAAAATATTAAACCTGGCGACATCTTTTTATTTTTTGGTCTATTTAGACGAATTAATTTCTTTTCTAAAGAGATTAGATGGGACCGCAAATCACGGCCCATGTATGTCTTGTGGGGATGGCTTCAAATAGATTCTATCCTTGACGTCAACGAAGACGTCCACAAGAATATTGAAAAATATTTATGGCTCAAATACCATCCCCATCTTCATAAAAAGAAAGTTAAATCAAACACGTTATATATAGCACGCAAACATTTGTCCTTTCCTAATTTAGAGGACAAAAAATATCCTGGAGCAGGGACTTTCTTGCACCTTTCTAACCATTTAATACTGAGTGATCCTTTAGCAGAACGACCTACCATATGGAAATTGCCATTATGGTTTTATCCACGGAACGGCAAAGTCCCATTGACTTATCATAGTAAATTAGATCGTTGGCAAAAAACTAAGGATGGCACAAAATTAGAAATTGTAAAACGTGGACAAGAATTTGTCCTAAACACGGATGACTTTCCTGAAGCAATTGAATGGATAAGGAACATTTTGAAGAGAGCTTAGAACCAAAGGCAATCTTTTTTAAACTTAAGCAAATTTTGTGCTATCTCTCCCATACCCAGAAGCTAACAAATACCTCATAAGTTGCTTCATGTATGGCCTCACTGGCAAAACCTGAATACGAAATTCACGGCCCTCCGGATGGAGGGCCTTCGCTTTTATTTAGTTTTGAGGTGCAAAAGCGGCCATATCAGCTATTTGGACATCCTGTATTTCCACGTAGATGTTACCTTCCG
>JAMOVR010000213.1 GCA_027061945.1 Candidatus Heimdallarchaeota archaeon | reverse complement strand
ACTTAGAGAAAAACTGAAAGAAGGGCTTGACATATGGCTCGTTGGCAAAGACTATCTAAAAGAAAAATCTCCGGTGGAAGATATCACCTTTACAGAAAAAAGAAGCTAAGAGAACTTGGAGGATATCCCGCAGAAACAAAGATCGCTGAATATGATAAAAGAAAGGAACAAAGGATAAGAGGTGGTTCCCTCAAGTATCGCTTAATATTTGCTCACTACGCCAATGTTTATGATCCTAAGTCTGGAGTTTCCAAAAGAGTTGAGATCATAGACCTTGAGCATAACCCTGCTTCTAGAGATTTTACCAGAAGAAGAATTGTTACTAAGGGAGCAATCATTAAGACCGAACTTGGACTTGCAAGAGTAACAAGTAGACCTGGGCAACATGGTATTGTAAATGCAGTATTAATAAAAGAAGAAGAACAGAAGAGGAAAAAATAAACTAATTAATTAAATAACTTTCGTTATAATCCCTCCCTTTTTCTAATGTTTCAAATTGAAATAGGCAGTATCTATTTATTAATATCCCTAATAACGGTTGACTTAAAAAAAATTAATTACTAACATAAAAGTGAAGAGAATGCTTAGAAGAAAAAGAAAGTTTGTGCTTTATCCAGAATATTTTGATTCTAGTCTTTCCCGTTCTGAAGGTAGAAGAATTCCGTTACATGTAGCTGTCCCAGAGGCGACAGTAAAGAAAATAATGGTTGCTGCTAAGTATCTTGAACTTAATCCTGAAATCCAAGAAGATAAAGCATATCCTAAAAGATGGTGGGAGAAAAAAGGGAGAGTTTTAGTAGATAAGAAAGAAGAATGGTCCAAACAAAGAACACTTTTAGAAGTCGCAAAAATAGCTAGAAGACTTAAAAAGAAGAAATCTGATATTACTTCTAAGTCTAAAAAACCTAAAGCAAAAAAGCAATTAAGTAAAAAAGCCTCTTCTACCAAAGGTGGGAAAAAGAAGTGAGTGGTAAATCCTATGCACCTTTAGGAACTGTTCTCCATATCTTAGGTAAAGAAGTAATTGTAAAATTAAAATCACGTAAGATTCCGCGTAAAGATATGATAGTTTATAATGAAAATATGGAAAAAATAGGTGTAACTACGAACCCTTTTGGTCCTGTTAAAAGTCCATATGTGGGAATAGTTCTCAATTCTAATGCTAAAATTCCAGAACCTGGTAGTATGCTACTCTTAAAAATCAAGAAAAAAAAGTCTGGCCTTATTACAAAAAAGCATTATAGCAAATTATATAGTACAAATAAAAGTAAACTTTACAAACGAAAAAAACAGGGATACAAGAAAAATTAATTTATTTTCTGACTTATAATCTTTTGAAAAAAATATTCATGTTATTTTTTTCCAACATATTCACGGCAAATTTTTTAAATGTCGATGTAATTTTTTGACAAAAATAAAAATGACTTATTAAATAATGATTTGTTAGTGAATTACCCCTTCGCTTTCGCATGGGAATTCTCCAGCTGTGTTTTCACGGTATTGGAGGCTCCCAACACGGAATCCTTTCACAAAGACCTCTGTTCCAGAGGAGTTCAAACAAAAACATGTATGTCATATGCGAATATAAGTCGGCTTCCATTCCTCATCTTTCCAGAAGGAAGAGGATTTCACGCCGATAAAATTAAAATAGATTTTAGATTCAGATCTTGAATCTAATCGAGAGGTCAATTACATGCTCGTAGGTAAGGAAGAAAGAGAATTTGAGTTTAAAATTGAGCTATTAGCACAGTCTGTTGAACTGGCTGAACCGTGTTTTTCGATCTCTGGTAAATACGTGTCTTTTCTATATTCTGAAGATGGTAAAGGAAGAATCATTGTACGTGGCTTAGATGACAATCAGTGGGGGCGTAGAGTAATAAATTTTTCACAGTTCCCTCAACCTACTGCACTATATGGTGGCGGAGGATACACTTGGGGACTCTATCAAGGAAAAGACTGTGTCATTATTGCTAATAAAAAGGGTTTATGGCGTAAGTCAATGGACTGTAATATTCCAAATCCTATGTTAAGTATTAAACTTAATGCTAGTATGCCAATAACTAGTCCCAAAGGAAGAGTTTATTTTTCTACTCTTCTTTCAAACACAATGGCACTCTTGTCAGTTGACATTAAGAAAAGAGAATGGCCCATTCAAGAAAGTGGGAATCCAAACTTTGTTGTAGATCCGGATGTGTCTCATGATGGGTTATTTATAGCTTGGCATGAATGGGATTTCCCATACATGGCTTGGGATAAGAGCAGAATTGCTGTTAAAAGCCTAAATAAAAACAAGATCCGATTTCTTGAATGGGAAAATACCAGTGTTGCTCAGCCACGTTGGGCTCATTCTAAACAAAAATTAGCTTTTCTGAGTGATTTTTCTGGTTGGCTAAATCTATGGCTATTAGAAGATATTGATGAAGACCCCCATCAACTTGTTTCTGGTGAAGAAGAACATGGATTTCCCACATGGATTGGACGTATTAGGAGCTTTGCTTGGCTTAATGATGATAAAAAAATTGTTTTCACACAAAATAAGAATGCTATTGTTTCTTTAAATGTTGTTGACGTAGAAAGTGGTGAAATTTCAGAATTGTCCTTGCCGTCAGGTAGTTATTCAGGGCTATATGTCCACCCGAATAGGCCATTAATGTTATTTATCTATTCTAATTATGGGACACCACCCCAAATTCGTATGTATGATTTCGAAAAAGATCAATTAAAAGTTATTGAACAAGCATATCCACACATTGGGTTAAGTAGCAAGTGTATACGTCCTACACATTTTAGTTTTCCTACTACGGAAAAACAGACTGCTTATGGTATTATGTGGAGACCAATTAAAAAAGACATTGAAAAGGCACCTATAATTGTTAATGCACATGGAGGACCAACCTCACAAAGACTAGTTGCGTGGAATCCACAAGCTCAATTCTTTGCTAATCGAGGATTTTTATATATTGAACTAAACTATAGAGGTAGTACAGGATATGGAAGGGAATATGCTCAGTCTCTTAATGGATATTGGGGTGAAAGAGATACAGAAGATGCAATAAGTTTACTTTCATATTTAGATAATAAAGGATATGGAGATATTAGTAAATCAGTAATAATGGGGGCTAGTGCCGGTGGTTTTTTAGTTCTAAATGTTTTGACTAAATATCCAGATGTGTATACTGGAGGAATTGCTTTAGCTCCTGTAACAGATTTGTTCCATTTATCTAAAGCAACACATTATTTTGAATCTCATTACTCTGAGATGTTAGTAGGTGCTTTACCTGACGCTGGTGAAAAATATCGTGAGAATTCCCCAATATTTCACGCTCAAAAAGTGAAAAAGCCATTACTAATTTTTCAAGGAGAAGATGATCCTGTAGTTCCAATCAAACAAGTAGATGAATTTGTTAATATTGCGAAACAAGCGGGAGCTCCTGTGTTTTATAAAAAATACCCTGGTGAAAAACATGGCATTAAAAAATTTGAAAATAAACTTAATTATTATGAAGAAATTCTTGATTTCTTAGAAAAGCACATTTTATCAAAAAACATTTAAAATAATTTGATAAAAATAAATCAAGTTATTTCTAAAAAGTTTTAGAATTAAATAAAATTAAAAAATTTTTTATTATAATTATTGAAAAAATAAGAAGTAAATAAAATATTTGTTTTTTAAGCCTCGTACGAATTTTCAATAAGTATTAATGAATCTTCTAGCCATTCATTGAATTCTTTGCATGTAACTGGATTTACGGGATTATCCATTCCACATTCGTCAGTTCTTGAACAGGCGAAGCAGGGCATAGAATCTAAAGTATCCCATGTAGATAAGTGTACTTGTGCTAATCGTATTTTTCTAGGTTCACCATTATAGTGTTCTACAACTATTTTGTTTTGAAACATTAGTTGTTTTAATTTGTCTTTTACTTGCGGATATCCTCCAAATTCTTTAACTAATGTCTCGTAATCTATTGGTTCATGATTAATTTTTTCAAGATATTGGAGAATTGCGCGTTCGAGGCTTTCGTCGTATTTCCCAGAGCCTTTTTCCTCCAGATCAAAATCTGTAGGAGAGCCAAGCATTGCCATTCGAATCATCCTCTACTAAAAAAGTTTTCTGCATTCATTACTATGTGTAAGTCCACTTAAAAGGTATTCTATCTTAAATATTTTTGAATCGTTTTTTGGATGTGTTTACACATAAAATTAGGAAAAAATTTGTTCATTTTATAAAAAAAATTGTATGAATTTAAGAAATGATTATTTTGAATTTAGGGGGAGAAGAAATGATTAATGTTTGGTTTGTTTATTATATTATTACAAACCTAACCATTTGAAGAAATCAGAAATATGGAAGTGTGCATCAAACCAAATGAATACTGGAATGAATACTAATGCTACAGTGTTAATTAGTTTTACTAATACATGAATGCTTGGTCCCGAAGTGTCCTTTGCAGGATCACCTACAGTGTCTCCAACTACTGCTGCTTTGTGTGCTTCACTTCCTTTTCCACCGTAAGCACCGGCTTCTATCAGTTTTTTAGCGTTGTCCCAGGCTGCACCGCTATTGTTTAATGTGAAGCCTAGCATGATACCTGAAAATGTTGCTCCAATGATGAATGATGCTACTGCTACGGCTCCAAATATAATTCCTACCAATACAGGTGTAATAGTCACCAGTAAACTGGGGACAACCATTTCTTTTAGGGCTGCTCTGGTACTTACATCTACACACTGACCATAGTCTGGTTTTTCGGTGCCTTCTAATATTCCAGGTATTTCGCGGAATTGTCTTCTTACTTCTTCTACCATTCCTTTAGCGGCCCGTCCAACGGCCCCTAAACTCATAGAAGTAAAGATAAATGGTAATAATGCTCCAACTAGTGCACCCATTAATACTTCTGGTCTTGTGATGTCTACTTTAATATGTCCATCTGGTGCATACCATGAGGCCAGGCCTAATTTTTCAGCTTCTCTATACAAATCTTCTAAGTATGCTTGGAACAAGAGTAGTGCTGCTAAACCAGCACTGGTCATACCATATCCCTTTGCTAAGGCTTTTGTTGTGTTACCTACGGCGTCTAAGGCTTCCATTGTCTTTCTGATATCTTCTCCAACATTAGCCATTTCCGCAACTCCGCCTGCTTGATCTGCAATTGGCCCATAGCCATCCATGGCGAGAATCATACCGGTAACACTTAGCATAGCCATTGTTGCAATGGTCGTTGCATAAATGCCCCATACTAATGGATTTTCAAGTGGAGTTCCTGCGAATTTAGTTTTGTATATTGAACCAAATTGTTCTCCAAAAATGAAGGAACCAATAAGTGCAATTAGTAACATTATTGTTGGTAATGCAGTGCTTTCCATTCCAACAGAAAGACCCGTAATAATGTTTGTTGCGGGACCTGTTTGTGAAGCAGCAGCTACTTCTTTAACTGGCCTATAATGGTAGTTAGTGTAATAATCTGTAATAATCATGATGATCCATGCTAAGCCCAATCCAAGGAATGCAGCACCAAACATGAACCCCCAGAAGATTCCCGCAGAAATTCCTAGGCTATCTGCTAATGGCTTAGCTAACATTATGTAGATTAATATTGCAAAGACCACGATTGCTCCGATCACGTTTAAGTTATAAGCAAATCTTAGCGGTCTCATGGGGTCTTCTTCGTTTTCATCCAGTTTTACGAAGAAACTGGCAAGTAACGTAATAATTAGACCCCAGCCTCTTGCTACTAATGGAAAGATTATGAAGTTTACAGCGATTTCAGCAGGAACATTCATATGGATTAAAGCTAAGTAAAATGTTAAACCAACGATCATTCCACCAATATTCTCACCAGTAATTGATTCGAAGAGATCGGCACCTCTACCAGCACAGTCACCTACAGCATCTCCTACATTATCTGCGATTACTGCAGGATTTCTTGGATCGTCTTCTGGAATACCTGCTTCAACCTTACCTACTAAGTCAGCACCTACATCTGCGGCCTTAGTATAGATTCCTCCTCCAAGCTGAGCAAACAAGGCTGCAAAGCTTGCTCCAAAAGCAAAACCAATGATGTCCTGTGGGCTTGGTGTTGGGGCATCTCTCCAATAGCTATATACAACATACAAAATGCTTATTCCTAAGAGGCTCATTGCAACTACGATAAGCCCCATGACGAGTCCGCCTCTGAAAGCTGTGATTAATGAATCATGCTTTGATCTTCTCGCAGCTTCTGTTGTTCTAGCGTTTGTTTCTGCAGCCATTAGCATTGCAATAGCTCCTGCAGATAAACTTGTAGCAGACCCGATAGTAAATGCGAGGAATGTGTAGGGCCTTCCACCGTATCTTGTAAGGTCAATGGCGAGCCACAAAATGACAGCAACTATTAGTCCAATAATGCTGATAGTGCTGTATTGTCTTTTAATAAAAGCAATGGATCCTTCCTTTACAGCGTCTTGAATCTCTATCATTTTTGGTGTTCCACGAGGCTGTTTTTTCACCCAAAGGGCAAAATAAATAGCCGCAAAAATTGCGATCAACGCTGTTAAGGGCGCGGTCCAGAATATAGCGTTAGCGACAGTCATGACTTTGATCACCCTATGTTTTTTTTCTATGACGCATTAGTTGGGTTCTTGTTTAAGCCTTTTGGATGTAAACTCTTTTAATGACTTCGGGTAACAAAACTGGATCAATGTATATTTTTACCGATAAAAAATGCTTTGACAACAAGTTAAACAAAAAAAATCCCCTCTAACAAAAAAAATCGCATAAAAACACTTACAATACTGTATCCTTTTAATACTGGGTTAGTGAAAAGTCAATCGATGGATGAAAAAGTCATGGAAGAAACCGATGCTTGGGCAATAATTGAAAGCATCGCTCATTGCGCCCATCGATTACAAATAAAAATTGTTGCTTGTGGTCCCATAATTGACTTTCTCAAAAAAGAGGCAGAATTTCCAGGATGGGATAAAATTATATATCTAATATCTCCCGAGCATGCTGATTTTTATCTTCAAGAATGTCTTCATGGAAGAGATCTATTCATCAATCTTGAAATATTAAATAAAAACAAGAAAACAAATATTGTAGACATTCTATTTGCTGGGAAAAGAGGAGAATTAAGATTTCCAGAAACAGAATTAGATAAACAAGCATACGAAAATGCAATCAGAATAAAGCCATTTCCTAATCCGACCCCCATATGGATTGAACCTGAAGAAACAAAATTAAAGCGTATTAATTTTTCATCCAATCCAAGTCCCAAATGAAGAGCATCAAAATAATTCTCATTCTAGATAGATAACAACGTCTTATCTTATATTAAATAATTTAATTAGATTATTAGCTCCTAATATTGTTTGGTGATAAATTGTCTGAAATAATGAGGTGTCCTTATTGCTATGCAATAGTAATGCCAGGGGCTAAATATTGTATTAAATGTGGAAGAAAACTTCCTGAAAAACAAAATTTAATAAAATGTGTAAATTGCGGGACTTTAGTTCGTGATAATGAGAAATTTTGTTATAAGTGCGGTTTTCCGATAAATAAAGATAAGGAACAACATTTTGCAGTATTTCTTGCGCCTGACGCCGAGCAAAAAATTTGCCAGATCTGCTTTAAGCCAATTAAAAAGGATTTGACTTTTTGTCCTAATTGTTTAAATCCTTTTCATATTCCGCATCTATATAGTTGGGTAAGGAAAGAAGGAACCTGTCCTGTTTGTAAAACTAGATTAATTATTCAAGAGTAATTTTTTAAAAAATAAAATGCTCTATAGTTAGTTTCTGTTTTTAATTAATTTTTTTGCACTCATAAACGTTTATGAACGATATATCGTTTATTTTTTCCGTTTTTAACGCCCTCATTTATTTAGTTAAATAATTGTTTTATTAGTTTTTTAAACAATTAAATAGAAGGACCTTTTATTCACCACCTCCAAGTTATAATCGAGAATAAATCTCGAGGTGAATAACATGAAAAAGGCGGCAATCACAGGATTGTTACTGGCAGTATTCTTAATCGGTGCCTCTGTTATTTATACAAATGCATTAACATCACCAGTAGCAATCAATGAAGGTATGCTTTCAGCTGGATATGATCAGTCTGGAAACATGTACATAGAATCAGATCACTTACAAGTAAAATTTGATGGCACGACACCCCATGTTGCATTTTATTATAAAAACAATGATTCTGTAATGGCAACATATTACAAATTAATGTTCTCATGGCTGAATGAAACAGACGTTAATAGTACGGTAGTAAAATATTACAAACTGGATCAAGCAACATGGAACCACACGGATATAGTAAATATTGCTGATGCGAACGGGAATTCAGGTTTAAACGTCAACTTTACTACTACAATGAACATCCTTACGAGTAATGGCGTTGTTGAAGTACCAATGGAAATTGAAGTATACATGTATGAAACAACACAAATATTACCTGTAGGGAACACTACAGTTGAAGTACCTGCTGGTAGTTTCAAATACTCTGTAAGTATTGGTGCATGGCCATTTGAAAGCACAGACAATTCATTAGTCTTTGGCGTAAAACTGATTAGCAATACTGACGCAGCATTCTACAGAAATCAGGATACTGGAGAAGTAACTGGAAACACAACTGATGGTATTCGCATGGAGATCTCTAATCCTGAAATTGCTGTTGAAGATAGTGTAAACGTAGAAATCATGTCTGACTTGAAACAATATGGTGGTATTACTTTCTTAACATATGAATTCCCCGCATACAACGCTTCATTATACTATGATCCCGTTGTAGATTTAGGAACTGAGCAGGATGCTGATGGTACAACCACCCAAGACATAGAAATGAAAGGAGGAAACACAAGGATCGTATTTGAAGGAGGAACTCCCCACGTTAAGTTCTACTTTGATGACGGGAGCACAAACTTCACGACTTATTACAAAATAATGTTTTCATCACTAAACGAAACGACTCAGGATGGGGATATAGTTAAATTCTGGAGATTAGAAACTGCTCAATGGAATCATACTGAAGTATTAGAACTAACAATAGATAATTCAACAGTCTACAATGTCAACTTTACAACCACAATTGACTTGTTCGTCGGTAATCCTGCTGTTGAATATCAGATACCCATGAAGATTAATGTCTACTTCTTTTTAGGGAACGCAACCATTGAATATGCAAACAAATCTATTGATGTTACTACTGGAACTTTCAAATACAGCGTTGAAATGGGCGCATGGCCATTTGAATCTACCAACAACACATTACAATTAGAAGTAGAAATCATTAGCAACGTTAAGGCTAGGATGGAATATGACTCTAAGACAGGGAAGTTTACTGCTGAATCTGATGAAGGATTGAGCATGCTAATAAACAATGAAGATATCGCAATCTTAGATGAACAAGCTACAAACATATCCACTTCATACATTGCCTCTGGTACTAGAACGTTCATTAGTTATGAATTCCCATACTTCAATCAATCAATGTTCTACGACCCAACCATCTCTTTAAGTGCATCAACAGAATCAACTACCAGCACAACAACTAGTACGTCAAGTGAAACATCTGAATCAAGCGAATCAGAGACAACCACAGGGGCCCTACCTGGAATGACATGGCTTGCATCTTTCTTAGCTTTACTTGTAGTCCCCGTAGCTAAAGTCATTAAAAAACAAAGATAATGCTAATTACTTCTTAGTCAAGTAATTTTCTCGCTCCCTCTCTTCCCTTCCCTCCCCTCCTCTTTTCCTAACCATGATATATGGTTAATTGAATAGCACCCACACCCACCCCACAAGTGGTTCTGACCTCCTCGGTTGAAAGAGCCTACATCCTCCCCTCCTATCCCCTCCACAATTATATTGCTAAATATAATAAAATGAAAATTATAATAATACTATCATTAGAAATCTGTTAATAGTTCGTAAAAAGAAAAATAATGTGGTGTTTAATATGAAAAATTTAGATTTATTATTCTTCATTATCGTCATGCTTATACTCATTATCCCTGTAAACCATGTTAATACTAGTTATTATTCCGAGGCTCAAGGCCAACAACCAATACAGTTTCAAACTGTCTATATTGTTCCTACTCAACCAAGAGAAGGAGAAACTATCTATATACACGCAAAGGTGATATCAGTTAATTCTATCAAAAACATAACACTATACTGGTCTGTCAATAGCGGTAATAAATGGAATGCCTCTATAATGGTTCCAGAAGGGACTGACTCTTATAAAACAAGTATACCTGGACAAGCCGCAGGAATTACTGTTCAGTATTACATAATCGCTTTTGATGTTCAGGGTAATTCTGCTAGATGGCCACTTAGTGAAGACCAAGCATTCACAGTGATTGGATCTGGAGATTATATGAGTACAACTATGAATAAAAGCATGACATTAAGAAAAGGAATGAATTACTTAAACATTACAGACGCTAAAATATCAATGAAACTAAACTTATCCGCAAGCCTAAATCTTACAGTGCAGTTTGCCGATCCTTCTTCTTTAAATACTACATACTCTAAAATACGTCTTTACTCAAATTCAGTATGTTTTATAGTTAATGATAGCCAAGCGATTATTGATGCTACTATTGATTTTACTTTAATTAAGAAACTCGACAGAAACGATGATGTTCTATTAGTAGCGTATTGGAGAGAAAGTAACATTTCTAGCTGGAAAACTCTGAATGTTGATTTATCTGAAAATAAAAATATTGCTTCAGTCTATACAACCCATCTAAGTGAATGGGTTATCGGAGAAGCAAGTCCAGACTTAGAATTAACAGTAGAACCAAAAGAGATCACTGTAGAAATTAATAAGGAGTTTAATATCAACACTACGGTCGCCAATATCGGCGGTGGTTTGCTTTTAAATATCTCTTTAGTCTCTTACCATGTTAAAGACATAATATGTATATCGGGTTTCAGTAGCGCATTTTTAGAGCAACTTGATAGCAAAGAATCAAAATCTTTACTTTGGAATTTTAAAGCAAAAACGACTGGTGATTACAATATTGTATTTGTTGCAACTTCTGGAGATAAGGAATCAGCAACTTTTACAGTAAAAGTCCACGTGGTGCTAACAACTAATCCACAAGATAATAACTTAAATGGTACTAGTTTCTTACCTTTTCCAATAGTAAGTATTTTATTTGGTTTTTTAGTTTTAGCTCCTCTGTATTATTACAAATTAAAAATTAATGAATAACGCACTCTAATGTCTAAAATTTTTTTCTCATGAAAATAATTTTCCATACAAAAAATGCATTAAAGAAAAGATTATGTTTGAAGTTTAGAATACCCTATATGATGGCATCTCGAATTTCAAGAATCATTCTTTTTTTGGTTGTTCTCGGATTATCTATAATTATACTACTAAGTAATTCAAGTACTATTGTTGTTGGCTATGGAGTGCCATCAGAAAAACAAGGATTAAGTATTATTGATAGTGTTTCTACTAATGATGTTGTTCTATTATCTGAAGATATTAGGTTTGATTTGGGCCTAAAAAAAAGCTTTTTTCAAGACATATTGATAGTTAAGAATAATGGTGACATTGAAGTAGAAAGTTTTAAGATTATTTATCCTTTTCAAATGAAAAATGTAATTGTTTCAAGCAATAATTTTTCATCTTTACCTATTAAATTAGTTAATTATAAAGACACTTGCGAACTTGAAATAGGTTTAATTACCGCTTTGGAGCCTGAATTTAACCAGTCTTTAACAATTAAAGCAGAGCTTTATAATATTATAGAACCTCTTGAAGACAACGAATACATTTTTATTTTTCAATATTCTACTTCTAATCCTGTTATTATATCTATAGAAATATCTTTGCCCATTGGGTGTGTCTTGATAAATCAAACAACTCAGACAGAACCAGTGATTTTTCCTGCTAATTACAATAACTATACTGATGGGCAACATCTAATTTTTGGTTGGGAACAAGTAAATGTTGAAAAAAACCAGTTATTTTTAGTACGTTTTTATCAGGCTAAGATTGATCTAAATGTTACAAATACTAACTCCGGAATTTTAACTTATCTAATTGGCTTTTTAATAGGAGTTGCCGCCACAATTATTATAATCTTAATCATTGGTTATTATCTAATTAAGAAAGAAAAGGCGACTATTTGGTTTATTTCTTTATCTAAAAAAGAAAAAGAGGAACCTATCCGCCCAGTTCACTTAACAATTCCTGAGCATAAAATTATAAAGAAACTAGAAAAGAATGGCGGAAGCATGCTACAATCTGATCTAGTAGATAGTCTACAATTTAGTAAAGCTGCAATAAGTATATACCTTAAAAAATTAGAACAAAAAGGTGTTATTAAAAAAGAAAGCATGGGAAGAACGAACAGAGTAGTACTTCTTGTTAATCCTACGCAGGTAAAAATTCTTGAAGATTCTGAGGAGCAGAATAAGAAAAAATAAAAAAAAATAAAATTTATTTTTATTTTTTTAAATTTTAAATTTAAATTAAATTTACATTATTATTCTAATCTTTCTTATTTTTTTCTGCATATTCTAGATCTAGAATAATTCTTGCATCTATGGCTTTGATTCCATCAAATGTGACCATTAGAGGGTTGATATCCATTTCTTTGACCATAGGATAGTTTTCTATGAATTGAGAAACTGAGAGAAGCACTTTTACTAATTCTTTGGGGTCTGCTTTGGGTCTTCCACGATACCCTTCATATATCTTTTTTCCTCTAATCTCTTGAAGCATTTCGTAGGCATCAGACACCCCTATTGGGATCAGTCTGAAAGTAACGTCTTTATAAACTTCTACGAATATACCACCCATACCAAAACCAATCATATGCCCAAACTGAGGATCTTTAGTAACTCCAACGAATAGTTCGCTTCCGGATACTTGTTCTTCAACCATTATCCCTTCGATTCTTGCATTGGGTTTATGCTTTTTTACAGACTCCATAATACTTTTATAAGCAGCTCTTGCTTCTTCAGGATTTTGAATACCTACTTTTACACCACCAATTTCTGTTTTGTGTGAGATATCTGGGCTAACGACTTTGAATACTACCGGGAACCCAAATTCTTCAGCAACTTTAACGGCTTCATCTTCGGAAGTTACAAGTTTTGTTTTGTTGAAAGGAATACCTATTTCTGCAAGTACTCTTCTAGACTCTTCATAACCCAAGAATGGCTCTTGGTTTTTAATTGCTTTTTCAAAAATTTTTTGAATTACAGGGTTTTCACTCATTTTATTTGCCTCCAATTCAGCAGTATTTTCACTCATCTTACATTACTCCTATTTTTCTTAGGAACCTACCTCTTTCTACTAATGCATACATTCCGTAAGCAGCCCTTTCAGGGAATGAATATGATGGGATACCATGTTGTTCTAAGTAGTCATCTGCTTCTCCGGTCACTACTCCTACGAAACTTGCAACCATTGGTTTTGTAGTCTGATTTGCTATCTCAACTATTCTTTTTGAGAGTTTGGGCACATCTAGTGTTCCAGTGGGCACAACAAGAACAATTATTCCATCGATTTCTGGTGCTTGTGTCATTATCTCCAATGTCCTTGCAAATCTCTCATCATCAGCATCTCCAACTACATCTACAGGGTTGCCATGAGACCATGTTGGGGGACACACTTCATTGATCTTTTCGATTGTTTCCTCAGATAAGTCCGCAAGTTTCATTCCTAAATCATACATATAGTCTGCAGTAATTACTCCTGCACCGCCAGCATTAGTTAAAATAGCAATCCTTTCTCCGGTTGGTGGATGCTGATATCCTAATGCTCTCGCAGCATCTAAAAGACCATAGAATGTATATGCCCGAAAGATACCTGCTTGCTTAAAAGCAGCTTCTACTGCTACATCTGAGGTAGCAATTGCACCGGTATGTGATGACGCTGCTTTCTTACCTGCTTCTGTTCTTCCAGCTTTTAGTGCCACGATAGGCACATGCCAACTTACTTCTTTAGCTGCTTCATAAAATTCTCTTCCATCAGGAAATGACTCTACATAGATCGCAATTGCTTTTGTTTTAGGGTCTCTCCCATAAACTCTTAGCAAGTCCGCATCCGTAACATCTGCTTTATTACCTATACTTACAAAATATCTAAACCCAATAGCTTCACTTTTTCCGTAAATAATTGCAGAAGCACCTACTGCACCAGATTGGCTAATAAAAGATATCGGGCCTTTAATTGGTATGTCTCTAGAGAAAGTAGCATTTAGAGGAAGATAAGTGTTGAACACTCCAAAGCAGTTTGGTCCTATGATCCTAACACCCCATTTTCTTGCTTCTTCAACTATTTCTCTTTCCGCATCTTTATTGCCAATTTCTCCAAAACCGGCAGTAATTACAATTGCAGAATAACAACCTTTTTGTCCTAACTGAGTAATGGTATCTTTAACGAACTGAGGTGGGACACAAATAACTGCCATGTCTACTTTGTCAGGTATATCTAATACTGTTTTGTAAACTTTTAATCCCAGTATTTCCCCGCCTTTAATGTTAACAGGATAAACTTTTCCCGGATAGGCTTTTTTGCCTTCTTTTACCATTTGGTTAATTTTTTCTTCGAAGTCATCACCCGTGGGTAGTTCTCCAAACAAAATATTGCCTAAAACCCTAAAACCGATTTTATGAGGATTTGCTGATGCCCCGATAACCGCAATGCTCTCTGGATGAAAGAAATTTTCAAGTTTTTTAATTTCTGAAATGTTAGCATCACTACTCATGATTGCTCACATATAAAAGTCGGAGAACTTACCAATTAGGGTTATGGAAGTGAACATTATTTTTTGGAGATAAAAGTTAATCATTAAGAAAATTTTTTGGCAATTAAACAATAAACCCGTTTATAGGACAAACAAACCAATTATTTTCATAAAAACAACGTCATAAATGCTCAAAATAACAATTAATTCCAACATTTTTCTAAATTTTTGAAATTTTTTATTATTCTAGGCGCTAAAATATACACTCTTAGATCTAAAGTTTCTAAATTACATATAGAAAAGGTTTTGGACCTGTTTTCTTGAACTAAGAAAGAAGTCCCCCTAAAAAGCAAGGGATACTAATTAAAAGATCTGTTGAAAAAAGATCTTTACTTGAAAATCAATCTCTAAATAGCGCATTTTGGTCATCAATTGTTTTTATTTACGTTCTTTCAAATAATGCTTGTTAAATACTTAATATTTTTTTAAATTTTGTTTAAATAGTTTAAAAAAATATTAAATATAATTATAATAATAGTTTTCTTACCTCTAACCAGTCTTTTGCTCTGCCCCATGGTACCAGTCTCCACTTCATGGAAGTCATCTGTTCAATGTTTTTCGCACCGACTAAAAACATTATTCTTTTAACATTCAAAATATACTCCTCTAAATATTCTTTTACTCCTTCTTTTCCTTTTTCTATCAATATTTTTAGTACTGGTCTTGCAATGCCTACCATTTTAGCTCCCATTAACAATGCTTTTGCTGCAGATAATGGATGATACATTCCCCCTGTAGAAATAATTGGTATATTTGTTTTAGTTGTTGCTTCCCAAGTTGCTAATGCAGTTGGTACACCCCATTTTAATAAGGGGTCATTTAATGGTAAAGGTTTTCCAGCTTTTTTCTTTGTTTTCTCTTCTACATGCCGTAAAATTTCAATTTTAGGCCAACTAGTTCCTCCAGCCCCACCTACGTCTACTGCGCTGCATCCTGCTTCTTGCATTCTAAGAACATCTTGCCAAGACATTCCACTACCTACTTCTTTACCAATAACAGGAACAGATAACGTTTTACAAATTTCTTCCATTTTTTCCCAAAGACCTTTGAAATTGGTGTCTCCCTCTGGCTGCATTAGCTCTTGAAAGGCATTTACATGAACTGCTATTGCATCGGCATTAATCAGATCCACAGCCCTTTGTGCATCATCTACACCATAACCATAGTTTAATTGAACAAGACCAATATTACCTATTAAAAAAACATCTGGGGCAAATTTTTTGACGTCAAATGTCTCCACTAATGATGGATCTGCAAGCATTGCCCTTTGAGAACCAACACCCATTGGAATGTTTAAGTCTTGGCATACCTCTGCGATTGCTTGATTAATTTTTTTTGCTTCCGGATAGCCTCCAGTCATTCCTGCAATTAATATGGGTGCAGAAAAAGTTTTTCCAAGAAATTTAGTTTCAGTAGAAACTTCTTCAAAATCAATATCCGGGATTGCCGAAGGAATAATATCAAAATACTCAAAAAAGTTTGTTTGCCCTTCGACACTAACGTCTTCCTCTACAACAATTTTAACATGATGAGCTTTTCGACTTTTCAAATGAAACACATTGTCATTGTTGTTTTTTTCTTTTGTTTTAGCCACTAGGGATCACCAGTTTCATGCAGTATTTTTTTTGGTTGTTAAAAAAATTCTCGCATCTTTTCTTGGAAATTGGAAACTTAGTGTGTAAAAAAATAATTAGTTTTTTTTCATCTTACTTTTAAAAATGCACTTTTTCGCGAAAAAGTTAAATACTATTCGTAAAAAGTTTATGTGAAATAATTTGCACTAAACATATAAATTAGGTGTAAATTATTTCGAGGTGTTATGATGAAAAAAACAGCACTACTATTCATCGCAATCTTGTTAATTCCGTTAGCATTCACTGCTCCTTCATTAGCAGTGGATAACAACAACGCGAGGGCAGTCAGCGTTTCCCGCGCAGGACCACCTGTAGGCGGAGACGACGGTACTACTGACCTTACCTCTGGCGGAGAAAACATTACTGGAAACAGGTACGCCGTGGTAATAGGTATAAGCGACTATTCTGGAGACTCAAGCGACCTAAAATATGCTGCAATGGACTGGTATAAATACTTAACAGACCATGGATACACTGTTAAATTATTATTAAACGACAATGCAACCAAACAAAATATTTTAGACGCACTTCAATGGTTAGTAGACGTTGAGAAACCCGGAGACGGAGTAGTAATTACTTACTCCGGACACGGATATTACTCCAGAAGAGACAAAATTTCAATGATTATCTCATGGGAATTAACTGGTGTGACCTCTGACGAGGTAAAAGCAATCACCGATAAGATTGAAACCCAACACGTTTACTTCTTTGATGACGCATGCAATCAGGGAACCTTTAGAGATCTTGCCCGTCCTGGATGGTTATTAGCAATTGGTTCCCAAGAGACAACTTACACCTATGACGGAGACGACACAATGCAAAATGGTATCTTTACCTACTATGCAATGGAAGCTCTCTATAAACCCATGTACATCATGGAAGATGTCACACAATATGCTATTGAACACTTTGAGGCAGACACCCCTGGAGACGCTTTCATGGTAGACTTATACACTGGAGATTTCTATCTCTAAAAACAGGAATTTATTACTTTTAATCTGTCTTTAATTCCTCTCCTCCTTTTTTTCCCATCATCATCTCAAGTTTTGTTTTCATTTCATATAGTTGTTCTAATCTAAGTTTAATTTCATCATCAGTAAGTAATCCTAATTGTTTTGCTTGTTCTAATTTGTTAATCGTATCTATAACCTCATCTAAACGATATGAAACATAATTCTCGGCAGTTAAAATAAAGGACTCTAAGAAAGTTTCGGCGCTTTCGTTAATATAATAATAATATTTTAACCTACCAATTGAAGGGGCTCTTCTTTCTACTAGTCCATATCTTAGTAAAATATTGATGTGCTTTTCTATAGCAGTTCTTGAAACACCAATTTTCTCCGCTAGTTCGTCAATGGTTCTATGTGATTCTAACAAGTATTCCAATATCTGGTTCCTTGTTTTATCCCCAAGAATTGATGCTAAAATATAGAGATCAGAAAGCCCCATTATTTAATAGTTAAATGTGTTTTTATTTTAAATTCTCTATTAATATTGGTTTAAAAAATATTTTCTTTTTTTAAATTATAAAGCTTGTACTATCCAACCATTGCTTTAAAATGTTATTCGCTCACGTTTTCTGAAAGTTTATATTCCGCTATAGTGTAGTTTATATTGGTAAGTATGAGTCCGAGCATTAAACAAAAAGGTGTGATCTCAGAAATAGAGGTTCAACAAGAACGCACATTAAGAGCGGTATTAGAAGAATTGGAAGTAGATCCTAGCGATTATATTGTGCTTGTGAATGACCAAAAAGCGGATCTAGATGCAAAGATCACGCCTAAAGATCGGGTTCTAGTCCTTCCAAAAGTACGAGGCGGAGCACATTAAAATTAATTTTCTTTTTAGTTTTTTAATTACGTTTTACTCGAAAGATTAGGAATGATTAGTAATAGCTATCTTTTCTGAGTGATTTAATATTCTGTTATAAAAAATGTTTTCTTATAAAGTCACTTTTCATAATAAACAGTATGAATATAAAAATACCCATATATTGGAAAAATCCTTATCTAACCAGTATTGAAACTAAGATTCTAAGTATAAATGGTAATGAAATAATTTTAGAAGATGACATTTTTTATCCTGAAAGTGGTGGTCAGGAAAGTGATATCGGTTTTTTAATTGTTGGAAACGAAAAAAAGGCTAAAATAATTCATGTGTTTAAGAAAGGAGAAAAATCCGCTTTAAAAGCGGAAATATATGGAGAACTAAAAAAAGGAGAGATGGTTATTGCTAAAATTGATTCTGAAAGAAGAAATTCTCTAATGAGAGCTCATACTGCTCAACATTTATTATCTGCATTTCTATCAAAAGAAGGAATAGAAACGGTTCATGCAGAAATTCATCCCGATGAATTTATAGTTGAAGCTGACAAAAAAATATCGCTTGAGGTTTTAACAAATGTTATTGATAAAAGCAATAATGCGATCTTCAGAGGAGTCAAGGTTCATTCACGCTATTTTACACCCGAAGAGTTAGAAAAACAGAAATTATCTACGCGCAAACCATTAAAAAAAGCAGGAAATATAATTAGAGTAATCGATATTGAAAATATTGATCAAACTTTTTGTGGTGGAACTCATGTTGATTCCCTCTCAAAAATCGGTCTGCTTCTTCCTCTTTCTTATGGAAAAAAATTCATTCATATCTCTACTGGCAAAAAATCACTTAAAATAATTAGCAAAGAAAATTCAAAGAAAATAAATTTAGCAAGAGAACTAACTACTTCACCAGAACAAGTATTCGAAACACTTGACTTGTTATACCAAAAAACGAAAGCAGAAATTTCTAGTAAAGATCGGGTATTCATAGAATTTTTAAAACAAATAATGAGTAAAAAAGAAATTTTCACTCAAAAGATTCATTCTTATGATGTTTTGGTTTTACCAGAATTGCCATTTAATAAAAAGCAACTGAATAAAGTTATTCGGTTATTAAAAGAAAAAGGCATCCAAAACTACATTTTAATCAGTATGGATGGATATATGAATATTGACTTTTCATCAAATAAAAGCTATTATTTAGCTGAAAAATTGTTTGATGTATTGTCGTCTCGTTTTGAATGTAAAGGTGGAGGGAAAAAAGGGAAATATACTTTAAAGTTATCGCATAAAATTAGATATCGAGAAATGATAGAAATAATTCAAGAGCTTTAATTAACTTAAAAAAAATTATAATCTTGTTTTATTGTTTAATTTTAACTACTGATTTTGTTTTTAGAGAAGAATTAAAATTAGTAATCATTAATTGTTGTTTAGTGGGTTTTAATGAAAGAAAATAAGATATCTCATCTAAATTTTGGGCCGTTCTTTATTGCTTTTGCTGCGTTTCTATGGACTTTAGATGCTATTGCTAGAGGGCAATTAAGTCAGGTTGTAAATCCAAGTGTCCTAGTTTTTTATGAGCACTTAATTATTATCCTCGTAATTTCGCCCTACTTAATTAGGTATTTTCGTGGGCTTAAAGATCTTGACTTAAAAGAATGGTTTGCTCTTTGTTTTATTGCTATTGGTGGTAGTTCTTTGGCTACGATAGCAATTACTGCGGCATATAGTTACCAAAATGGAGCATTCATCGCCATTGTCGCTTTATTGCAACAAACCCAGCCAATAATTGCCATTGGTTTTGCTCATTTATGGTTAAAAGAAAAATTACCTTCTTATTATTATACCTTAACTTTCTTTGCTATTTTTGGAGTATTTTTAATGTTTTTTCCTTTTCTTACAAACTTTACAAATGATATCAAACAACTTTTCAGTGTGTTTTTTAACTTAAGTAATGATGCCATTATTGCAGGGATACTTGGACTTATTGCTGCTTTCTTTTGGGGTTCTTCTACTGTGTTCGGTAGATATTTATTAACCCACGGAAAAACGAAGTTTTCATATGATCAAATGACAACATACCGATTTTTCATAGCTTTTATTTTTCTTTTAGTGTTCAATCTTATTCAAAGAAATAGTTTTGTTGTTAGAACAATTTGGGAATCCCCTATAAATTTTGGACGGTTACTATTTATTGCTTTAGTACCCGGATTACTGTCTTTAATTTTATACTATTATGGATTAAAAACAACACATGCTAGTGTATCTGCAATAATGGAGCTAGCTTATCCACTAAGTGCCTTAGTTATACTTCCTCTTGTATTTAAAAATCAATTCGTTGAGAGTATTCAGATAATTGGTGCAATCATCTTAATTATTTCTTCAGGGCTTTTATCTTATTTATACGGAAAAATGAGTTATTCTGATATAATAATTATTGTTGAAAATGTATAAAGTATAATATTAAGCGAATTTTTTTCTTTCAATTTTACTTAATTTAATGGCTTCTTTGAGTAAAAAATAAATTCTTATAAAAATATATTTTTACATGTTTACACACTTTAAAATGATTTTATTTTAGTTTATTAAATAATATTTCTTATGATTTTATATTTATTAAAATTATTATTCAAAACTAGACGGTGGAATTATTTCCGCTTGATATTTCTCTTTTGCCGCAAGTAACCTGTTTCTAAGTGCATTTAGTTCGTCGTAGAACTCTTGTGGCATGTTCTCCTCGCTTTCAAAGCTTTTTTCTACACGATTTAATTTTTCCAACCACTTAGTTATTCTGATAGCAAATTCTTTTTCATATTTTTCTTTAGAATATTCTTTTTGAAAGATTTTGTCAAATAAAACTTTTAGGTCTTCATATTTTGGAATATAACCTATTGGTGTTTCGATAGCATCGTATTCTCCATGTATTCTTCCTTCAGCCCATGTCAACCAAACTTTTTTATCCACCTTATCATCAAAAAACTTACCATTCTCATCTTTCAAGAAATAGTTAGTAGAAAATATTTGGACTAAGTCCGGCTTTGAGAATTTCTTTCCGAATTTGAAATGAGCTTTCAAATAGTCCGATAATGGCACAACTATAAAGTCAAGATTTGCCATTGGATTATGTTTACGCACTCCTTCTTGACCTAAAGTAGCAGCAGTCGTTTCAGATTCTAATGCTGCGCCAATAAATACCCCATGATTCCAAGAAAACGTTTGAAATATGGGTACTGATGTATCTGAATCTCTACCACCATAAATAATGGCCCTCATTGGCACACCATTAGGATCGTGAAGCATTGGATCTACATTTTCCAAGTCTTCTAATCTTATTGTATACCTAGCATTTCCATGTGAAGGAGGTATTTCTTTCCCGTTTTCATCTTTTTTACCTTTATACCATTCTCCTTGGAAGTTTATCCCTCTGTCTGGGATTTCTATTCCCATACCTGTCCAGTATGGTTTACCATCATGAACTAACACATTTGAGAAAATCATTTCTCGAGGTGTAGTAAGTACTTTAAAGATCAATGGGTCATCTACAGGATTAACATCTTTAATTATCCCAAAAATTCCTCTTTCAATATTTACTGCGTGAGGTTCATTTTTTTCGTTTAAACGAATATATGCAATGTCATCCCCAACAATTGTATTTCCTGGGATCATAGCTGTAGATGTCTTTCCACATCCGCTTGGAAAAGCTCCTAAGAAATATGTTTTTCTGGTCTTATCAAGGTTATGTACTCCAGCTATAAACATATGTTCTGTAAGCCATCCTTCATAGACTGCTTTGTTAATTGCAAGTCTCAAAGCAAGTTTTTTCAGACCTAAGCTATTACCGGCATATTGATTATTTACGCTAAATACCCTATTTTCCTCTAAATCTATATATATTCTTCTTTTATCAATATTCTTAGAATTCCCATTCTCATCTAACTCTCCAGCTGAATGTACAAAATAGAAAAATTCTGGCGAACCATTTAGTTTTTGGAAAACCTCATATCCTTGTCGGTATAACAGATCTTCACTATGCGCAACATAGGCACTATCAGTTATTTGTAAGGCAGGAATGGTGAATCTAGAGTTTTTTGGTCCTAAACTAAAGAACCTTACAAGCATTATTTTTCCTTTCATTGCTCCTTTCATATATCCAAGAATTTCTTTTAGACCCTCTTCTCTATCTATAGAGTTAATATGTTTACTTAGTTTCTTACCTTTTGGAAGTAACACTCTAGTATTTTTTTTGTCTCTTGCTTGGTCTTTGGGACCGTCAAAGTGTACCGTGTGTCCTTCCATTGCTAATGGTCGTTCTTCTTTTTGCTCTAGAGCGAGTTGACGGACGTAGGCAATATCTTCTGGACTATCAGTAATAACTTTTATTTTCGCTGGTTCACATAAATTTGCATAAGTCTCTACAATCTCCATTACTTTGGGATTGTTCAGGGCTACCAGTTTCTGGTAGTCCTCTTCGCTTAAAATAGAGCGGTCTATTTTCATTGTTTGTTTGTTCAAATAAGGATTTAAGAAAGTAACGTATGCCGAAACATTTTGATGAGAAAAATTTTTGGGTTAAGATGTTTATAAAACGTTTTTTTATTTAAAGCGCAAAAAATAGTTCGACAAGAATCCATTTTTTACATACGAGATTCGTTGAAAAGAGTATTGTGGGGGATTTCTTTTTCTCCAATCGCTGTCCAGAAACTCTATTAATAGGATTGTATATTAGATGAATGGCGGGGTTTAAGTTGAAAAAAACAGCACTATTGAGTACTTGGGATAAAGAAAAACTAGAAACCCTTGCGAATGCTCTTTTAAAGAAAGGATATAGTATTTTAGCAACTGGTGGAACAGCAAATTATCTGGAAAAATACGGACTACCAATAACTAGATTAGAAAGCATAACTGGTTTTAAGGAATTATTAAATGGAAGAGTAAAAACTCTTCATCCAAAGGTTTTTTCAGGGATATTGGCGCCATCAGAAGAGTCTTTAACTGAAGACGAAAAAGAAACAATTCCTCTGATTGACATAGTTGCTTGTAATCTTTATCCTTACTGGGATTATCGTGAAAATTCTGGAAAAGAGATCGCTACTGACTTCATAGATATTGGTGGCAGTGCTTTAATAAGAGCTGCCGCAAAAAATTTTAAGCGTGTAAGTATTTTAGTGGATCCGGATGATTATGATGAATTTATTGAAAATCTTGAAACGGATTCTATAAGTATAGAGTATCGTTTATCGCTTGCAGCGAAGGCTTTTCAGTATGTTTCATGGTACGATTCTATAATTGCATCTGATTTTATTAAAAAGAGTGGCTTGCGTGAAAATGATAAACTCTCAATTCCTGGGATTTTAGAAAGCAAACTAAGGTATGGGGAGAACCCTCATCAGAAGGGATGGTATTATCTACATCCCGGAAAAAACAGTTTCTTTAAACAATTACATGGGAAACAAGTTTCATATAATAATTTACTAGATTTTACACAAGGATTGCGGTTGATAAACCAGTTTGATAAGCCAGCATGCGCAATTATGAAGCATACTAATCCTTGTGGTTTTGCAGTAGCAGATGATATTGAGACCGCTTTTAACTGGGCATTCGCAACAGATCAGCTAAGTGCTTATGGTAGTATCATGGTTTTTTCTCATCCAATTACTTATTCTTTGGCAGAAAAACTTCATGCAATGTTTGTTGATGGGATTTTAGCTCCAAGATTTGAGAGAGAAGCATTTGAATTATTGGCAAAAAAGAAGAAAATAATGTTATGTGAGATTTCTTATCCATTTAATCTACCTGATTATGAAGTTAGTACAGTACCTAACGGTTTTATTATTCAAGAAGCAGATAAATATGAACTTAAACTGGAAGATATAGAAATAGTTAGTGAAAGAAAGCCAACGGAAGAAGAGCTTAAAGATTTATTCTTCGCTTGGAAGATATGCAAAGTAGTTAAATCCAATGCTGCTGTAGTAGCTAAAGGGACACGGGCTTATGGTATTGCTGGAGGTGCTACTTCCAGAATAGATGCTGTCAGACAAGCATGTCTAAAAGCAGGAGACCGTTGTCAAGGAGCAGTTTTGGCATCAGATGCGTTTTTCCCGTTCCGAGATTCTGTTGATCATGCTGCAAGTAGAGGAATTACGGCGATAATGGCTCCAAAAGGAAGTATTCGTGATCCAGAATCTATTCAAGCAGCTAACGAACATGGTATTGCCTTGATTTTTTCAAGAATCAGAGGATTTAAACACTAAATCTCGTGTTTTAAATTTATTTTCCTTTCTATAAATTAAATTTCCTTCATCGACTTTTTTAGGGGTTACCAAATTATTTGAGATAATAAAACTTGATCTGTAATTTCATCATCATTAATGAGTGTAAAGATTGTTGGCAGTACCATTGCTGGTTTGTCCGTTAAAATAAGAACCGGAAGTCCTGTTAGCTTTTCAATCAGTGGATCTTTTAATATGGCTTGCCTATCCATTGAAGAATGTGGAACAATACACAAAGGCTCTTTAGCTCCTTTAATATAGGCGGAACCAGAAATAACGTCGATTTCGTATTCGTGGTATTTTCCTTTTATTATGACTCTTCTTCCCTTAAAAGAATGTTTTAAATTAAATTCATTCAAAATCATGTTCACATAGTCTTTTGCGACATGCTCCCATACTTTAGCATGAATACTGCTTTCTAATTCTCCCTTTGCAGCATCATTAATTATTTCTGAGTAGTACATCTTTACAAAAAACTTCATCTCAGGAAATTTTGCATAACATTCCTGGTCTTTAATTCCAACTAATTCTTCAAAATCTGTTATTTCTGGGTTTACAATAATTCTTGACTCTTTTATTATTGAAAGCCCTTTCTTCACAGTCTGAACTATTTTCCTCCAGTAGGGAATACAATTATACGCTATAAAATCTAACCTAATTGGAGTAATTGACTTCCAAACTTGAGAACGGGATGGTAATTCATCAAAAGGTAATTTTTCATTGTCACTTTGAGTTGCTTTGAAATTCTTTCTTATTTGCCATGGGAGTCGCCATATTCTCTTTCTAACATTTGACGCTAAATATCCTTCTCCAGTTACCATATTTATGGCCCATTCTTCAAAAGGAATTTTCACAAAAACATAGTTTCCCCTTATTTCAAAAGGGATCTCTTTTTTCTCTAAGTCATTAATAAATTTCTGTTTGACATATTGAGCTTGATAAACAGTTCTCCCAAGCGAAGAGAACAGATCTGCAATAATGTTGAAATTTTCGATTCTTTCTTTTTTAGGGATTCTTGGTCTTCTTTTACTAACGACTGGTTTTCTTAATTGAGGGTATTTGATTAATTGTTTTTGTTTGCTATTAACATTTTTTTTCTTTTTTTTAGGCTCTTTTATTCTCTCAATTATTTTTTCTACCGTTATTGGGTGAGGTGGAAGTGGGGGTAATCTTTTGCTTACAAACTTTGGCATGTATACAGAAGCCAATAATCCTTGGGCTCTAACAAATATTCGTCTAGTAAAAGACATTTCTCTTTTTTCTACATGCGCCCCTTTTACGATCATTGGCATGTCTGTTGATAATTCAGCAATTCTATACCACAAATCGTCGGGTTTTGCTTCTGGTGGCATGATTATTAAAAAAAAATTCCCTAAACCTTTAACAGGACCAAAAACAGAAACTAATCCTTGAGAAGGAAAATCTATACCAAACGCCTCTAAATCGTTTTCATACCAGACCATCATTAATGGATAATCCCCATGATACAACTGGTGCCATTCAAAAATTTGTTTAACAGAGTCTGCAAATTCTCTCATATCGGGAGTCATCCATACAAGTACTCCATCCCATATGTTTTTTTTAGTGAATACAAGAGTGTTTTTCATTTTTTCAAATCTTTGAAGTGTCATATATTCCAATGTAAATAAGTGAGCACCAGTTCTGGTTCTTACATGTATATCTAAGGCTTCAACTCCCAGATCATATTTTTCTACAACACCTTTTAAGCTGGGGAATACATCATTAACAGTAGAGTCATCTAAACCTATACATAAAAACCGCTTATATTCTCCTGGCATTAGAGCCTACCTTTCGAATCCTTCTTCCTATTTTGTTTTAAAGTGCGTCAGTTCTAATTAACTTTTGTTTTCTCAATAAATAATAAAATGAAAATAACTCTTCTCAAATTATTGACCTAAGATTTACTAATTACTTCTCACATATGATTCCGTAGCGTTTCACCCTCAGACCGTGAACGTCATCATTTATTCAGACTGGTGCATGTTCATCATTGGGTTGTTTTAAGGATAGTAAACTATCCCTTGCTTTCATAAGTTGCTTCCTGCTTCTTAAAGAATACTTGCCCTGAAATCACATTCATGTAAAGAATGATTTTGGGTAGTTTATAAGTGAGGTGTTTTTGACAAGCAGTCCATAACGATGTATTTATTTATATTTTTCAAGTTCCAAGGAGAATTAAATTTAGCGCCCCTCACCTTGAAACCTCAGTCATCATCTTTCAGGCTGGTACCAGTAGGATCACAGGGGCATTTGTACCTATTTTCTACTCCTAATTAGGCTTTACTAAATAGTTATATTGTCAACAATTATTTTGTTTGAGATATTAATTCTAAGATTTATTCTTTTATTGTTGCCTACTATCTAATTTTTTTCTACTTCTATTAATTGCAAATAACGCAATTTGATAAATATAACCTCTAAGTTTTCTAACTAATTGTAAAGCTTCTATTTCCTCAGGTTTCAAGTCTGAAATTTGAATTAATCTTTTCCATTTATTCATGCTTTCAATTTTGTATGAAGAATATTCAGAATATATTTTAGAAGCCAACGAGTGATTTTTATTTTGAAATGCTTTCATTAGTTGAACAAACCTTTCTTTTCCTACTTCTAAATTCTCAATAAGATTGATTTTAACGGTATTCTTACTTTCATCAAAAAATTCATTTTTTAATGCTGTCGCAATATCATAGATTATTTCTCCAATTCTTTTAGCTACAAAAATCACTGAATAATAATCGAGTATCTCCCATGCTTCAATCCCAATTGTTCTTGCTACTGATAAATCATTTATTCCCCCATATAATGCTCTTAATAAAAGAAAATAATTTCTATTTAGAACAACATTATAATGTTTTATCCTCTGAAATATTTCTTCTCTGTTTTCTTTTTTTTCAGAACTTATAAACGTAATTAAGTCTTTGATCATAACTTCTATCCTTGTTTGATAACTCTTAAAGAAATTTGGAAAATTAAATGCTTGTAAATGCATTATCCCTTGTATTGTGATGGTTTTTTCAGTCTCTTCTAGAACTTCGTAACCATTAAGTACTGCAGAAGTAAGCCTTTCAACGAAATTTCTTGTCTCTATTTTTATTGACTTTTTAGAAATGATTCTTATCTGTTCATAACCATTTAAATAAGCCGCTACAATTAACTGCGCAAGATGTTGATTAGATTTAACTTGTTCACAAGCTATTATCGCTTTTGAAGGAGTTATCCCAATTTTTTCATCGGCTTTGGGAGGTTTAATAATTATATCTCCACTATCTAATATTTCTAATTTTACTCGATCATGTTTTCCTTTTCCTTTTCCGACATTAAATCTTTCAGCCCATTTTTTGGGAAGTGAAATAACAATTGTTCCTTTACCAACAATTTGTACTTTTCGAATAATTTCATTATCATTCGTATCTGTTGATATACTCATTTTTATCCCATTATGATCTATATTCCCTATATATAATATATAGTATTCACTTAATAATTTATTATATATAATCTAAGTTGAGGTGTTATATAATTATGTTAGTGGATTTTATATCTGCCGAGATCTGGATAGGTACAGCAATTTTTGCGCTTTTTTTTGGAGGGATTTTATTATTCTTCTATTTTTACTCAGCATTATCATCAAATATAGAAGCAAATACTTCAGAAGTAGAGAGTATTAATTCTCATGATGTGATTGGATCAGATCATGATCATGGTTTAATAAATCATAATAATGGTTTCTCTAATAACAGTATTAACTTGAATGACGTTGCTGATCAAGATGTTTATATTTTTAATGAGCATGACATTCACGTTTCACACACATTACCTGATTTTGAACATGAATATTCAGTTGCACACGATGTACAAGATTTCCCTGGTTATATTGAACCAATAAACACGCCTGACACCGTAATAGTTGAAGGCGGGAGGATAGTATTGCTTTCTATAAGTGTAGGGTTTATGCTATATGGAATAAGTGGAACATATCTTTGGTTTAAAGATCCACCTACCGATGGGACTGTACTTTTCTCGTTAATAATTGGTTTTGTTAGTGGGTATGGTATGAGCGTAACTATGCAAAAACTCACTAGGGGATATATGCATCCGGTCAGTGGTATTAAAAGGGGTAACGTTGCCACTGTACTTTTTGAAGTAACCCCTACAAAAAGTGGTTTGGTTAGTGTAAAGCAATCTGACGGTACGTCTAGGAAAGCTATTGCTATTGGTGCTTTTCCTCATGATTACTTTAATAAAGGTGACAATGCGCTTGTTTGGGATGGCAATGGATCAATAATTAAAATAACTAAGAATATAACTTCTTCTAGTCCCGCATCTATAGATATAAATACTGAAGTAATTAAAAAAGATAAGAAACGTAAGCTAAAAAAAATTAAGTTTTAGGTTTATTTCTTTGCTTTTATTTTTTAAAGTATGATGATATATATTCTATATTCCATATATAGATTTACTTTATTTTTATGTGTTATATGATATATATTGAGGTATACTATTTGATATTATTGGAAAATTATTCATTATGGGCTGTATTAGGCATCACTTTCGCATTATTGGTAATATTAATGGGACTAATTATAAAATCAAGATATAAAGTATTTGATACCAGTAACTTTGTTCTTCATTTCCGTGCAGGTAAACTAAAAAATAAGAGTTATGGTGGTTCATTTTTCTTAATTCCTGTATTTGATAGATATGTTGTATTGAGTACTGCAATTCAACAAGTAGAGATCCATGCTCAAGACAAGGTAATTACTCGAGAAAACCAACCTGTAATTGTAAAGGGTTTATTGGTCTGGCGTATTACTGACCCTGAAGCCGCATATCGTGCTATTGGCTCGCAATATGGCGTAGATGCAATGAAAAGATTGAATCAGACTCTTGAACAAATAGTGGAATCAATCATTAGAACAACCGTAGCTCAGCTTTCTATGGACGAGGTTTTAAGAGAAAGACAATTAATCGTGGAAGCTATCATGAAAGAATTAATCTCCGTAGTTAATGACTGGGGTATTAGTATTGAAACAGTAGAAGTAGTGCAAGTTGAACTAACAAATTCTGAGCTTTTTCAAAATCTTCAAGCAAAGTTCGAACAAGAAGCTAAAAAGAAGGCTCAAGAAATTACTATATATTCTGAGATGGAAATTGAACAAAAAAGAATAGAATTAATGTACGAAGTTGAAAAGAAAAAGGCAGACAAAGAACAAGAGCTAAGAATTTACAAAGCGCAGCTCGATGAAAAAGCAAAAGCAAAAGAGCTCGAAAGAGACCGGAAAGTAGTAGAAATGCAAAAAGCAGTTGCATTAGCGCAGAAAAACAAAGAATTAGAAGTTGATAAGTTAGAACAGGAAAAACAAAAGCAAGTTGGTGAAATCGAAAAACAAAAAGAAATTGAATTTGCACGATTAGAAAAAGAAAGAGAAGTTACACAAGCAAAATATGAAAAACAAAGAACAGAAATTCAAGTTCAAACAGATTTACTTAGAAGAACAAAAACAGCAGAAGCAAAGAAAATAGAAATTATTAAGACACAAGTAGAAGTGGAAGCCGAAAAGAAAAAACTTCAGGCCGCAGCTATAGCAGAAGCAAAAAAACTAGAAGCAGAAGCAGAAGCTGAAAGAATAAGGAGAATTGCAGAAGCAGAAGCACAAAGTAAATTACAATTAGCGGAAGCAGAAGCAATGAAAGAACTCAAATTAGCAGAAGCAACAAGGAAAAGACTATTAGCTGAAGCTGAAGGCCGTAAAGCATTATTGTTAGCAGAAGCCGAAGGTTTAAGAGAAAAAGTAAGAGCACAACAACAAATCAACGAAGCAATGCTGTTACACGAATTGATTAAACAATTACCAGAAATAGCAAAAAGCATTAAAGTTGGAGAAATATCTTGGTTCAATCTTGCTAATGGAAATAGTAATGGTAATGGTTCCCCATTAGGCTTAATACCTAAAAATATGCTTGAAATTCTCGGCATCGCTAAACATTTTGGCTTAGATATAACAGACTTAATGAATAAAATGAAACTCCATTCAAAGAATAACAACTCGTCAACAGTAATTTCTAAGTCTCTTGTTAAAAATGAAAAAAACACAGATATAAACAAAAACGAAACAACAAAAAATAAGGAAATTGAAGTCTTCAATTCTGTAGCCCCTTCTGAAAAATGACAAATACAGCTAAAAACAAAAGTAAAAGCAAAAAAGAATAAAGAATAAAGCGTTATTCCTAATAAATAATAACCCCCAATTTCCTTTTTAATAAAAAATCTTTAATCTCGTAATCAAAAATTTCTTGATGTCATGGAAGAAAAGTCTCTTTTTATCCTTAAAAATATTAAAGTAAAAAT
Organism: Candidatus Heimdallarchaeota archaeon; assembly: GCA_027061945.1. GTDB lineage: Archaea > Asgardarchaeota > Heimdallarchaeia > Heimdallarchaeales > JAJRWK01 > JAJRWK01. Next base: position 3,013 of record JAMOVR010000213.1, on the reverse strand, counting down.
AAAAAATCGAATAATACTTGATAATATAAGTATTAACTTGAAAAAAAATAACATTACTGGAGTCATTGGCCCTTCAGGATCTGGAAAATCTACTTTATTAAAAGTACTTAGCTTTTTATTAACCCCATATTCAGGAGAAATAACATATAAGGGAATTGCATTAAAGGATTACAATCCTCAGAAATACCGTAAAACAGTTAGTTATGTGCAACAAAGACCATATCTTTTTCCAAAAACAGTAAGAGATAACTTATTGTACGGCCCTAAACTTTGGGGAATAAAATACAATGAAGAAGAACTTTACGCTCTATTAGATCTTGTAAATCTTGATCCCGTGTTTTTGGATCGAGAGGTAATTAATTTATCAGAAGGAGAAAAGCAACGGATAAACATTGCAAGAAGCCTCGCAAACAAGCCTGAAGTGTTATTATTAGACGAGCCTACAAGTGCGTTAGATCTTTTATCAACTGAAATCATTGAAAATTTAATTTTAAAACTTAAAAAACAAGACCTAAAGATAATTGTTGTAACACATAATCTTGAACAAACAAAGAGAATAAGTGATGAAGTACTTGTTTTGAATGCAGGACGAATTCTTGACCATATCAGTATTGATGAATTTTTACATTCGCGAAGTGATGAAGAAATTAGACTATACTTCAAAAAACAAAGTTCTAATGGAGGAAATCAGAATGATTGATTGGTTAAATAATTTTATTGATTCTGCATTATTAATTGATGCTGGAAGAAGAATTATCCTTTCCCTTATCTTATTAGCAATAATGCTTGGCCTTTCAAGATGGCAACATACCGATCTTGAGGGAAGTTTTATATATGGATTTATAAGAGGACTTGTTCAAATAGTTCTATTAGGATTTATTTTAGTAATTATTTTTAGTCTTCAAAGTTTATTACTTTTATACATAATTTTATCATTAATGATCGTATTTGCTGCGGCTTCTACTAGAAGAACCCATAAATACCCTAAAGTGTTTGAAATAGAATTAGCAGGAATTGCAGTAGCTAGCTATACAATAATGACAATAGTCATTGTTCTTGGTATTATTCCTGTAAAAGGAGAGTATGTCATCCCATTAGGGGGAATGGTGATCTCGAACTCTATGGCACTTTCTCTAATTGCAATGGAAAGAATTTATTCAGACTTAGAACATAAAAAAGGCATGGTGGAGGCAGCAATTGCTTTAGGGGCAACACCAAGAAAAGCAATGAATTCAATAATAAGAGACGCAATTCGAGCTAGTTTGTTACCTTCTACCAATAGAATGGCGATTCTTGGCATCGTTTCAATTCCTGGGTTAATGTCTGGAATGATTATTGGGGGAATGAATCCAATCATCGCAGCCATTTACCAAATAATCATTTTTCTAATGATTATATCATCTGGATTTATCGCAGATATAATTGTTTCTTATTATATCATTAAAATAGTGTTCGATCCTAATGGTGCACTAAAACCAGATTATTCTATAGAATAAATAATGTAAATATTAAAATTAAGCTTAAAGTAAGTTAATAATCTAATTCTTTTTTGTCTCTTTTTTCGTCTTTTTTTTCTTCATTTGTTTTTTGACTTTCGTAGGGGGTAAGCACTACATGAATAACGTCTCCAGATAATAATGCTTGAATTATCTTTTTACGAGCCGATTGAGCAAGTCTCCACACAGTAGCTCTTGATACACCCATTTTTTCAGCTGTTTGCTGCTGAGTAAGTTCTTCGTCATCTAAAAATCGAAGAACCTCTACTTCTTGAGGATTAAGAAAAAGCGTCACATGTCCAGAAACATTTTCCCATGGAAAATGAATCAATGGATTACTTCTAGGTCGACCTATTCTTTTTCTTCTAGGAAATCCTTCTTTTCCTATTTCTGGCTGAGTTTCTTCCCAACGACGCCAGCCTTTTCTTCTGCCTCTGCCCCTCCTCATTGGAGGGAAAAAACTTTTATCTTCAGGATCGGACATTCTACAATTAATACGTGAAAATACTTTTATCTAAATATTCCGTTTTTCTCTTTCTTGTTTTTTTATGTTTTCATTAAAAATTATCTCTTAACCCCTAAAAAATTATTGTTTCAGATATAGCGAATGTGCTTATAAAAACATATTATGTTTTAAAAATACTTTTTAGGGTTATTTCTTTGTTTATTTTTATTTGGGTGAAATAATAGCTACCTTTTAAAATAAAATTAGTATAAACTATGACCATAGGTACTTTTTTCTATATTACATATACTTTTATAAATTTCATACGAAAAAATTTATAACTTACAAAAAGATTAGTTAGTGATCAACTAGTTATCTAGTATGGTGATCTAATATGACGGAGTATGTTGAAGTATTATTACACGCGTTTTTTGGCGTGTTATCTGGTTTTCTTTTTGTATGGGCATTAGTAGAATTGCTAAACCTATCTGAGAAGAATATTGAAAGAGCAAAATGGTCAACAACGCTTGCAGTAATTAGTGCTTATTTAGGAGAAATATTTGGTTTGAGTTATTATTTGGAAGACTATAGTGCAGACAAACAAGTTATCATTAATGGACCCTGGTGGTGGACACATTCATTTTTCATGGAGACTAAGGAACACTTTGCTATAATGGGACTTTATATGATGATTATTGTCTTGCTTTTAGTCTGGAGAGTTGACCTATTAGCCAATCCAAAAGCGAAGACATTTACAATTGGACTATTAATCATCTTCATTTTAGGTGTATTACTTCTTGAAGGTGCAGGCGCTTTAATTGCAACAGGTGTAAGAATGGGTTTAGGGAGCCCAACATAAATGGAGGAACATAAAATGAGTGAAAATGCAACAATGGATAGATGGGTAGTTTCTACAAGTTTATCAGTAATTTTATTAGGAATACTTAATGCAATCGTTGTGCCGATGAAAGAAAAAAGTGAAGGTTTTAAGAACTTCTTTATAGATTTTGGAGGATGGTTTGGAATAAACCATCACTTATATGGGCATATCCTTTTATTTGCAATTATTTTT
>JAMOVR010000212.1 GCA_027061945.1 Candidatus Heimdallarchaeota archaeon | reverse complement strand
CGATCCTATGTCCTGTGCTCTTACCTGTGAAGGAATTGTTTCTGCAAATAGCTCTTCTATCCAGATAGCTAGAGACTTAAATGGTGACGGATGTTGTGACGATGCTGACGAAATAGTTACTTATCGTTATGTTGCTGATGATCAAAAAATATGTCGTAAGAGTAGCTTGGATGATTCATGTGAGTCTTTTATTGGTGGGCTTGAAGAAGATGATGTTGGGGTAAAGGTTACCAATTTTTTGTTCCAGTTTTATGATTCCGAAGGAAATTTACTTGATTTATCAGATCCTGCAAATATAGATAATATTGTACGAGTACGTATTGAGACCACTCTTTCTTCTAATAAAGAGGCTATTTCAGGCTCTTTTCCGCAGTTATCTTTAAGTTTTGATATAAATATTAGAAATAGAGTGTTAGGGCTATGAAAAAGCGAGCTTTTTCTTTAGTTGAAGTTTTAATTGCTCTTCTTATTTTAATGATTGGGATTTTAGGGGCTTTAAAGTTAAATATCGCAGGTCTTTTTAGTGTTAAAAAGTCTATGGCAATTTCCAAAAATGTATTTTTATCTCAAAGTTTCGCTGAAAATGCTTTAGTTGTACCATTTGATGACCTGGAGTCTTTTTGTGAAGATTTGAGCGGTTATTATAATTATTCTGGAGATACTTTTTATGTTAATTGTTTTCTTGTGAATTATTCTGAGCATTTAAAAGAGATTATGTTGCGCGTTTACAATAAAGAAAATACTGTTTTTAGTCTCTCCGTTTTTAGAGCAAGAGAGGAGTGGTGATGAACATGGTAGTATGGCGTTATAGAAATGCAGGCTTTATTCTTCCTCTTTCGTTGAGTATATTGCTGATTCTTTTAGTTATTTCTTTGTTAGTTAATAAGGGTGTTGTTTATGATATATGGTCTACAGTTGCTCAAAAGCGTGCTGCCACCTTTTTTTATGCGGCTGAATCTGCCGCTAAGCTGGCTCTAGTCAATTTTATTTATACAGATGTTGCAGATTCTTTGTCTGCTGGTGAATCAAAATTGCAAACTCTTAATATATTTACTGGTGAAGGAAATGTCCCGGTTGAAGTGACGGTAAGGTTTCTTGGTATTAGTAGAAACTGTGATTTTCAGTCTGTTTGCTGTCGTAGATTTGAAATAAAGTCTCAAGTTCAAAATAGTGAGGTTGTTGTTAGATTTCTGGCTCTTAAAGCCATTCCAAACCCTGAACAGGATGAACAGGCCAAAAAAGTTTGCGTTATGTAAAAATATTTTATGAGAGGTGGTACCCATGCTTAAAAAAGTATTTCTTTTAATCATATTTAGTTTTCTAGTTTACTCTTCCTGTTCTTCGGCATCGGATAACGTTTGTGGAGATGTACCTCTTTATTTGGGGACATATTCTACGCCTGATATCCTGCTGATAGTTGACCTTTCGGGCTCCATGGCCTATGGTTTGCGGCCCGATTGGAGCCCGGTCTATCAAAAGGATTCCGACCCCGCTACTCCTGGAGATCAACCCTACCCGGGCTTTTACACCCAGCAAGGTTTGCAGAATTATGTTTTTAACCGACAATATTGGGAAGGTTATTTTGAAATATATCCTTGTGCTTCAAATCTGGATAATTTGCCTGACGGATTTATAAATTCTTCTTGTTTTGATTATGCATCGCAGTTAAATAGCTTTGATAATAACTGTATATATAGTATTTTGCAGTTTTTCGGTATAGTTGATTGGTTCTATCATCGTTTCTCTTGCACATCAAACTGTCTGACTAACTGTAAGCCATATGCTGAAGTCCATACTTTTGGTTATGATTTAAACTATCCTGATTTATATGAAAATGATACTTTTGTTCTTGGTAATTATCTCAATACTATGCGCATTGAAGTGGTGTCCAATGCTATAAAATCTCTGGCCCAGGATTCGTCGATTTCTCTCGGCCTTGGTTTTTTTAAATCTTATTTTGGTGAGGACAACGAC
>JAMOVR010000211.1 GCA_027061945.1 Candidatus Heimdallarchaeota archaeon | reverse complement strand
ATCCAATTTTTATGTCTTTAATATAGAAAGGTGCCTTGTTTTTCAATGCTTCAATAAGGTCTGCGATTACTGCTTTATTATTAATTCCAGAATAAAGACCTGTTAATCCTTTATTATCAACCTCAAAGTTACTGCTCATTGTAACTATAAATCCTAAACCAGGCGTAGTCCGTACATATCCAAAAACTTGGTCTAAATAAGACACATAAGGCACGTTTTCAATCCCCGCGTGCAAAAAATATGTTCCTAAATGACTTACTTTTCTTATTGAAGTAGAAAACCAAGAACAATTTAAAGCGTATGCGGCAAACGGAGAGTTTTGAGTCATAACTGTTGGAGCAACAGATAAGTCAAAAGACATCATTATTGGTAATAATTCAGTATAATCCGTTCCTTGATTATTAAAAAGGCTCTCAAAGAAAAGAAATAGTTTTCCTCCGTTATTCAGGTAATTCATTATGGCACTAAGCTCTTCCATTGTTAAGGCATGGTTTGGTAGATATTTCATAACATCGTCAGAATATTGCGTAAAAACATCAGGCATTACCATAAAAGTAAATTTAGATATATTAAAATGACTTAGATCTCCTTCTCTAAACAACTCAGGATAAACGTTCAAGCTTATAAGTAAGTTATAAAATTCTCCCAAATTTTCACCGTTAAAAAGATCATAAGATAAGTCATCATTTACTGTATGCTTAAGATCAATTAATGCGATAGCATCCCAATTATTGCTAACAGAAACTTTTATTGAGATTGTGTCATTTTTTGATCCAGAGAAAAAGACTATTTTTCCCGTATAGATCCCTGTCACTGTTGGCGCCTCAAAGCGAAAAGAATAAACATTTGTTAGAGTTCCCTGTTCTACCAAGCTAATTGAAACATATTTAGAAAAGTTACCCTCTAATAAATAATTTATTGAACTAAGTTGATTAGAAGTAACAAACATCATCTGTTCAAACGCAGAACCTGTTGCCATGTCATAAAATAAGGGGAGAGGTAGGTTGTGAGGTTGAGCTGTTATTATTAGTTTTTCAGCAATGCTTTCATTTAAGATTTTTAACGCGTTATAAGCATTAACTAATCCTTCTCCTTCAATTCTATTATCTCCAGTTATTGGAACTGCACTTTTGATTATAGATGCCTTAATTAGTGAATTATCATAAATCCCTGGAGCATTACTTTTAAGATATTGAGATAAAAGAGCTGCAATACCACTAACAATAGGAGCTGAAAACGAAGTTCCACTTTTATATGTATTTGGTGCAACTTCCACGTTATCTCCCGGCGCAACGATATCTGGTTTTGGAGCAAAATAATATGTAGGTCCTCCACTGGAAAAAGTAGCTATAGATGTGTCTTTCACACTTGCACCTACACAGATTACTTCATTACTTGTCCCTGGAGAATTAACTTTATACCATTTTGATGATCCTTCATTTCCAGCTGATGCAATGACTAATTTTCCTTTCTTAACTAATGCTTCTGCGGCTTGAGTTAAAGCGTCATTATTCCCTATTGGAAAACCACCAAAACTAAAATTAATAACTGAGACTTCGGGAATGCTTCCCAACCAATCCATTGCTGCAAAATAATCTCCGATAATATTTCCAGATGAATCAACACCCAACTGGGCGTTAGCAATTTTAGCCCCATAAGCAACACCAAAAGGTTTTTTGGTAGTAGAATTATAACCCACCAAAACATTTGCAACATATGTAGCATGATATGTCCATGGATTACTGGAGTCTCCTTCTCCAAAGACCTTCGTTATAAAGCGTTTTCCTTCTAATAAACCACTATAAATGATAGTAGTATCAAGTATTCCAATTACTACGCCACTCCCATTTATTCCTAAACTCCAAACATTACTAACATTCAAAGGTGTATAGTCATTAATTCCAAACAAAACAGGATTTGAAGTATCTGATACTTCAGTAAGTTTTAGTTTAATGTTACTGATGTCGTAAATATCTCCGTACTCTTTTAAAGAAATAACTTGTTCCGGAGTCAGAAGTAAGCGATATGCTTCAAGAACAGAATAATTTTTTAATGTTTCGATACCTAAAGAGTCAAACAATACCTTGGCATCTCTAAAAGTAATTTCTTTTGGATAAAATATCCATTCTTTTAATTCTGGATCTGTTGTATGGCTGGTATAATTATAAAAAGTATTGTAACTATATTCCCAAGGACTATAATTTATTATATCTGTTTGTTCTTTGAATAGTGAAATGGACCAGAATGGAGAAATAATTAAGATCATTAGAAAAACCAAAAATATTTGACTCAAGAACGCAACATTTTTTTCCATACTAAAATAATCTGATCTTTTATTAGTTATAGTAATTTCCAATTACAGCCAGTTTAATTAAAGTGTTATTTTTTATTTATTCAGCTAGTCGAATAAATGTAAAAAATAATAATTGTTGTAGTCTTATTATAGAGTTGGAATATAATTAAATGCGTAAAAATATTAGTAATTATGTACGTTTGAAAAATAGTGAGCGAAAAATTGTCGGTTAGCAAACACAAACTATTGATTATTATCTTGTTTGGAATATTAATTTCCTCAGTTTTTAGTGCTAATTTTCATTTAATGTCTAATGTCATGGGACAGACCACCTCTTACTCTGAGTTCCATAATCCAAAAGTTAGAAATTCACTCTTTTCAGATTCTAATCCACAACAAAATCCATATCTCATAGATGATAATAATGAAAAAACTATTTTCAGTCCCGAATTAAAAAAATATTTACAAGGGGCCTCTCCGAAGGAACTTAATATTCCCGTTAGATCTAATGGTGATATACTAGTTGCCATGATTTCACAAGAAAGGCCAGATAAATGGATTGTGCCCCCAGCACCCTTTGGTAGAAATTGGTTTAGTATTGTAAGTATTTCTTCAAGTGTAGAATTAGAAAATATGTCTTTTAATTATCGAGCAATAAGAATGTTTGAATGGGCTCAAGCCCCTAAAGACGTGTTCTTAAGTACTGATCCTAATCTTAATAGTTTTTCATCTTATACAAGCATTATAGATCCCTTAGAAATTATGGGGGCTAAACAAGCATGGACTAAATTAGGATATTCTGGAGAAGGAGTGACTGTTGGTATTGTTGACAGCGGGGTTGATTTTGGAAATTCAGACTTGTCTTCAAGGATGCACAGATTAGCTGATGGAACCCCTTCAGTTTTCGATCCTTCGGGGGCAGGAATTGTTTTAACCCCTATAACTATTCGGCCAGTTACTGAAGAAGGATTACAATTACTCAAACTTTCAGAACTAAAAGACTTTCCTGTTTGGACAGGGGAACAATTTACCCTCATTAATTCAAGCCAATTAGGAATCAATCTTCAAGATTTAGATATTACTGCAATACCTGTAAAGAGTGTTTCTGGGGATTATAAATTTGGAATTGGTGTAGAACCGTCAGGCCCGTATATTCAACTCATGATTAGTGTTTTAGTAGATTCTAAAACGGCTCATGTTTACGACACATTATTTATTGATATGGATACTTCTTTAGCTCTATCATTAGTTATCTCAGGTGTTATTTTTGATGGGAGTAAGACTTATCGTCAATTAGTTGATTGGACATTAAATGATGATATCCCCTTTGTTTTTAAGAAAAATGATATTTTAGCGAAAGATTCTAACGGAGATGGAGCAAATGACATTTCCTTTGGCGTTTTGGGTAACACTCTTGATCTATATGGGATAATTAATGGAAAAATGGTTTCAGGAATCATGGGAGATGGAAGCGGATATGCTATAATGTATGATTATGTGGGGCATGGAACATCTGCAGCAGCGTGTATAGCAAGTAATGGTCGTTCTAGCTACCCCATTTTCGATAATAAAGAAACTGAAATCGTTGAAAACAGCACTTTATACAAGCTTTATGGAACAGCTCCAAATGCAACGATTATAGCTACTAAATTTTATAGTTTAGCTGACATTTTTAATGCATGGTATTGGGCAATGGGATTAGAGCCAGATTTTGAGTTGGGTACATGGGTCTATAATAAAGAACACCACTCTGAGATTATATCGAATAGTTTTGGAGTTTCAGACTTAGATGTCGTAGGATCAATTCGAGGACTTGATCCATTTGCTTTATTTGTAGATTACGCAACCATACCAAATATGATTCATCCTCTTTATCCAGGATCTATCTTTGTTATTGCTTCTGGAAATGCAGGGCCAGGTGTAGGAACTAGTGCCACACCGGGAATTGCAGGAACTGCGATAACAATAGGTGCAACATCTTTCAAACAATTCCTACAATTTAATGAAAAAACACCTCAATCAACTATGCAAATGGCAATGTTTAGTTCTCGGGGGCCATCACCTCTTTTCATCTCAAAACCAGATGTCTCGGCAGTTGGCGAGTACTGGGATGCGCCAGCTCCTGTAATAAATGGAGAAGGAAATGGAACTTATGCATTTCAATTATTTGGGGGAACAAGTCAAGCAACACCTTATGCGGCCGGAGTAGCTGCATTGGTGGTTCAAGCATTAAAAAACAATAATTTAGAAGTTTCTTTACCAAAAGTTAAACAATTCTTAACTTTAGGCGCTACAGATATGGCCCTCCCATCTCAAATACAAGGATCTGGAGAAATAAACGCCACAAAATCGATTTTAATGTCTATCTCAGAAAACACGTTACCAATATCAACAAATGGGACAAAAGACTATGGTCTCCGTACTAATAAGGCATTCAATGCTTTGTTTGGTATGGAGAATCCATTAATCTCATTAGGGAAAAATTATGTTTCTACCTATTTAGGATGCGATGGAAACAATACTGTAAGCGTTAATTTGAGTGGATTAAACTCATTAACTGTCTTAAGCACAAAAATAGAATTTAATAACTCGTTTGAAGGGAAAACCTTAGGTAGAGCTGTTTCTTATACACCATTACTTACAAAGGATGAATATCCTAATAATATAGATGGAATTCGTTTTGAATTTAGTTTCACAAATGACGCTTGGCAGACAATTCTCTCTTCTGGAACAGATAAACCATTCACAATAGCAATTATCGATTGGATAGACAAAAATAATAATGGGATTATTGATGCTCCTGAAAATACGACATTTCCTAACGGAGAAAGAATTTTCCTAATTGAATATAAAATGTTAGGACAAAAAACAATTTTGGATCTTTCTTTAAAGACTTACAAACCACAAGGAACTTTAACTCTTGTAATTTTCGATCCTGATGGAGACCCCCAAAATATTTTACAGAGCCGAAACTTTCTATATTATGTACACATTTACTGGATGAAAGAAACCACCCCAAAAATAGAGACAATTACATCAGGAAATACTATACGAATAACACTTAATGAATCTGAGGTGTTCCTAGGAAAACTAAAAATCTCAACAATTAATAATTTTACATACTACTTCCCAATTAGCATAACTAAGAGTTTGAAGCAAGTAATTAATGGTAGCTATTCATTACCATATCTAAATGATTCTATCTATGGACCCTCATACGCTTTTGGCACACCAAATTATCTTGGTAGACCTGACCAAGGAGAAACATATTATCTATCATTTTATGTGCCAGAAAATACTGATCTGATCCCAATTATCGTTAATTGGGATGATCCTAGTGCCACCATTGATGTATATCTAGCAAAAGAAAATGGAACCATTGTAAAAACTAGTGATATAAAGTATTTTGGCGGCGGATACTTCAATTCTTTGAAAACAGAACCTACTCAACAAAGATTAGTTTATTTAAGACCAGATAGCAATGTAAATGAAACAATGCTTTTAGTTTTACATGTTACTACACCCCCAACTAACCTATTATATACCAAAATTAACGCTATTGTCAGAATATTAATAAAAGAACAATTAACCAATCCAAAGACTATTTTTACACCTCCAACTCAACAAGTCTCAGGGGAACTTTCAATAGAAACACCGAATACAATATTTCAGAACTTCCCAGAACTAAAGCTAAATAAGATGAATGTAGAATTAGAAAATATTAATAAAACCTTAATGGTAAAAAGCATTTTTAACTTAAATCCAACCAATAATTCTATCGATTCAGTAATTTCATTAAAACTTTATGAAGGAGTAGAAACGACAATTACTATAATTAGTAAAGAGAATACAGGATTAATATCTGCAATCATGGTATGGTGGGAAGATCCTATAAGTTCCGCAAATGATGTTTTGAGCGGATATGGGACCCAAAACAGTAGATTAGTGACTATTAATTACATGCCTGAAAAAACAGGGGAATACTTATTGGCAATAGATATTTTCAACACTACACAAATTAATAATTACGAGATAAAAGTAGAAATAGACACATCAACTAAACTAATTATTCCTTTCAATAGTATAAATGGAACAATATATACAAACATGTTACCAGATGGAAATTACTCCTTAAAAATTACATATTCAACAAATTTTGAAGGCCTTAAATTTAAAAATACATTTAATAAAATATTTACTAATCCCAGAACACTTAAAATAATTGATTACAATCCAGAAGAAGTTAATATTAAACCCGGGGAAATTTTGAATATCAATCTACAAACAGATTACAATGGAAAATTACAGTTATATTTAATGGTAATACTTCAAGGAGAAAATAATACGAACTATCCTTCAAACTTATTGATTTATTCGGAATATTCTAATAAATTCAGTGTTGCGATTCCAGAAAGTACATTCAGCGGTAATTATATATTAAAAATTACTGTGACCGATGGAATTGAAACATCAACTGCTATTATAATGATAAAAATAAGTACTACTCCAACATTGACAACATCAAACGCTTCATTTAGTAGTGTATATTTGATTACTACAACAATACTTTTAATTGTATATACTTACAAAAAAAGAAAAAATAAAAGTTAGAACAACTTTTAAGATATAACACCTGAGTTACTTGCTTTTGCTAGGGGCTTCTTGTTTAATCAAGAAAAAATGCCTTTCCATACTTATCCTTTATTATACGGATTCCAAAGAAGATGTTATGCTTTTTTCTCCACAAAAACTAATTAAAGTAGTATCCGAGCTCTGTTTTTTCTTGGGATAACCCCATTATATCAAATATGAAGTTGTCGGCTCTTATTCCCAATCTTTTGGAAGGGAATTCCCGCCGACAGAGTTAAAAAATTGTTTTTGCATTAGTGCTTTTACAGATGTTCAGATAATTGAGCACCTAATTTGTATTTTCCGTTGCTAAAAACGATTAATTCATCTGCTTCTAATTTCTTGATGGTTCTAAATATTAATACAGCAGAAGTAGAAGTTGCTTTTGCTTTAATTTCTTCTTCTGTAAGTCCATCTGGATAGGATGCCAATAAAGAAATAATCTCCGCATCTGGCTGATTTAAGTGCCCTTTAGAAACTAAATAGTTAACAATCGGATATTTATTTTTAATTTCTTCTGTTCTTTTCTTTTCAGCTTCTAATTCTTTTCTAGCTTCTGCCAAATCCGTTTCAAAGCTTGCTCTTGCTTGTTCCAATTTTTTCTTTGCCTCTTCCAGCCTATTTCTTGCGTCTTGTAATTGTTTCTCAATTTCGCGAATATCAGCACTTAATTTAGCGATTTCTTGGTTTTCTGTCTCAATTTCATTTTGCGTTTGTTGCAGTTCTTGAGATAACTTTTCAAGGTCATCTTCAAGTTTGGCTTTGCTTTCTTCTTTCATTTTTTTGTCATCAGTAGCCACTTTGATCTGCATTTCTAAGTTGTTAATTGCCGCATC
>JAMOVR010000210.1 GCA_027061945.1 Candidatus Heimdallarchaeota archaeon | reverse complement strand
TAACTCTGTCGAAGAGAAGCCCCCTTCATTACCTATAATTACCCATGAACGAGTACGTAAGGAAGAATCCAAGATACCATGGAACAAATACGAATTAAGTGGAAGAACTGAACATAAAAAAAGAATGTCTCATTCTTGTCTTTATTCAATATTTCCTAATACAATGCAATAATCTAAATTAGTCGAATCTCATTTCCCCACTCACTTAGGAGAATCCCCGCTAATTTAGTTAAATGCGTCAACCAAAATATCCAAGAATGTTGTTTTTATAATCAAACACATGCTTGTTGGGTTAGTTGGAAAACCTTCGGCAGGTAAATCTACATTATTAAACGCAATTTGCTTATCTGACGCAAAAACTGGAGATTATCCTTTTACTACAATTGATCCTAACAAAGGTGTTGGATATGTAGTGATCGATTGCGTTTGTCAGAAACTAGGTGTTAAATGTGAGCCTCGACATGGTTTTTGCAAAAATGGAAAGCGTTTTGTTCCAATTAAACTATTAGATGTGGCGGGTTTAGTGCCGGGTGCACATGAAGGTAGAGGTATGGGTAACAAGTTTTTAGATGATCTAAGGCAAGCTGATATTTTGATCCATGTAGTTGATCTTTCAGGAAGTTTAGATGCTGAAGGTAATATTGTTGAAAAAGGCTCTTGGGATCCTAAACAAGACATTATTTTTTTAGAAAAAGAAATTGATTATTGGTTGTTAGGAATATTAGAAAATGACTGGGACAGGATCTCTAGAAGAATTGAAGCCGAAAAATTGTCTTTAGTAGATGTTATTACTGACAGATTAAGTGGACTAAAGGCTAATAAAGAAAAAGTTAGAAATGCGTTGAAAAATAGTGGTTTAGATGCTAATAAGCCTACAAAATGGAATGAAAATGACTTGTTCTTATTTGCTTCTAAATTAAGAAAAGAACTATTTCCAATTGTTATAGCCGGTAATAAAATTGACCGAGAAGGTTCTGAAAAAAATTATGCGCGCCTAAAAGAAGAAGGCTTTGATATTATCCCATGCTCTGGCCTAGCAGAATTTTATCTTAGAAAACTTGATGAAAAAGGAGCTATTAGTTATATACCAGGTAATGCTTCTTTTGAAATTATTGATTCAACTTTATTAAATTCCCGGGAAATGGCTACTTTAGAACAAATCAAGGAAAAAATCTTGAAGAAATATGGTTCTACAGGTGTACAGAAGTTGTTACATCATGCATTATTTGATATTATGGGGCTTATACCTGTATATCCTGTTGAAGATGCGACACATTATTCTGATAAAGATGGGCGTGTACTCCCAGATGTGTTTCTAGTTCCTAAAGGCACTACTCCTAGAGAACTTGCAGGTATGGTTCATAGTGATTTAGCAAAAAAATTCATTCATGCTATTATCCTGCCTTCTGGTAGACGTGTGGGTGAGGACTACGAGTTGCAACCCTTTGATGTGGTGAAAATTGTACATGCAGCATGATGTTTTATTTTTTATTTATCATCTGAGATTTATTGGAAGTGATAAAAATGTCTCGTAGGAATAAAGATCCTATACCATTAGGTATTGCTAAAGATGAGCAAACGGAAGATTATAGAGTCATAGTACTAGCTCCTTATGTTCCCATTACTGCCTTGTTATCAGGGTATGTCTTAACAGGGCTTATTTTCGGCATATTAGGGATATTTGTACTCATTCTCGTAGGGATCGGGGCGTTAATATCTGAAAATTTCTCGTTGGTATCTGTCTTCTTTTTCATTTTGATGCTTACGTTGTCACTTATTTTACATTTCTATGTTGTGAAGCCCGCAAGAAAAGCCTTGAGGCCTTATGTTAGGCTCTTTTTCTATAACGACTATTTAGTAATTGAACAAGTTTTTCCTGAGATCGTTCGTTTTCACCCCTTAAAAGTGCCTTATTCATCAATCAAGAATGTCGAAGTGTTTGAAGCAAAAAGCTTAGGCTATCGAGTGGGTATAATCTGCGCTGAATCGGTACTACCAAGAACTAAAGGCATAGTATTTTTAGGATCTTTTGGTGATAAAAAAAATGCTACAGCCGTACGAAATTACTTATTTTCAGTCATTTCCAAGTATAAATCTAAATAAATATTTAATTTAGAGATAAAATTTTGTTCAAATTTAACAGGTGGTTAAAATATGAAAGTTCGGCTGGATAATGATGAGATTATTGAAGGTACCGCTGTATCTTGGGATATCTCTTCTAAAGAACTTGTCTTAATTGATCAGAGATTATTACCTGAAAAAACGGTTTTTTTAAGGATTAATTCATTAGAAGATACTTTTAATGCAATTAAACAGATGGCAGTTAGAGGAGCTCCTGCAATTGGGCTTACAGGTGTTTTTGGTTTACTTAGGTATTATTTTGATCTATTGAATACTAAGAACCTTATTTTTCCAGATAATTACATAATTACAAAACTAAAAAAAGGATATAACTATTTATTAGAAAGTCGTCCAACGGCTGTTGATTTATTTAATATGACATCTTATTTTGTTGATAAGGTAATTACTGAGAATCTTCAGTATGAAGATGCTGAAAAATTAGCATTAGAAATTTTTGATCAAAATAAAAATGAGTGCTATAATATTGGTGTTTATGGTTCCGACCTTATAAAAACAGGGATGAATATTTTGACTCATTGCAATGCTGGTGCTTTAGCAACTGCTGATTATGGTACTGCTCTTGCTCCTATAAGAATTGCAAAACAGAAAAGCATTGACTTTCATGTATGGGTTGATGAAACCAGGCCTCGTTTGCAAGGGGGAAGATTGACTAGTTGGGAACTCGCTAACGAAAGTATTTCTTTTCATGTTATTAGTGACAATGCTGCAGGCTATTTAATGAGCAAAGGGTTAGTTGATCTTATTATTGTAGGGGCGGATAGGGTGACTGGAGATGGATGGGTAGCAAATAAAATTGGAACCTTTACATTGTCCGTTTTAGCTAAGCATTTTAGTATCCCTTTCTACGTAGCAATCCCTTGGTCTACTTTTATTCCTAATATGTCACGTAATGATGCTAAAATTGAAGAGCGTAGTCCTTCTGAATTACTTTTTTGTCCTCAAGGGCATTACCTTTTAGACCCCCGTAGTATGATTGTTAATCCTGCTTTCGACTGGACTCCTGTAGAACATATTACAGGATTTATAACTCCAGCAGGTATCTTAAGATATGATGATCTTTTCACGCATTATGAAAATATGAAAAACTCTGTTTTTTGATATTTATAAACTCCGCATAATCGCGCATTTATTTCCTAATGACTTTTCTATCGTTTTACAGTAAAAGCACTACACAAGCAAAAAACCTAAAAGGAACAAATATTTATCATTTCACGGCAACGCATGAATTTTAATTTGCGGGCCAGTAGCTCAGTCGGTTAGAGCGCACGGCTGATAACCGTGAGGTCGGCGGTTCGATTCCGCCCTGGCCCACCAATTTTTGTTTAAGGTATTATTTTTTCACCTAATGCGGAACCAATTAGTTCTACTGCTAATTTTGCAGTTTTATTTCTTACATCTAAAGTAGGATTTACTTCTACCATTTCTAATGACGAAAGTTTACTACTCTCATGAATTAGTTCCATTAACAAATGTGCTTCTCTATATGTTATTCCTCCATCTACAGCTGTTCCAGTTCCCGGTGCTATTGAAGGGTCCACAGCGTCAATATCGAAAGAAACATGAAGATGAGACGTGTCTTTTGTAGCGATTTTTATTGCTTTCCTAGCAATTTCTGCCATTCCATATTCATCAATTTCTCGCATTGTGAATACCGTTACTTTTGATTGCTTTAGCAATTTAGCTTCTTCTTTATCAATATCTCTTGCAGCAATTAATACTGCGTTTTCTTCTATTACTGTAGGAGATGGGCCAATTTTAAGGAGATCTGGATGACCTCTACCAGTTATTACTGCAAAAGGCATTCCATGTATGTTCCCAGATGGTGTTGTTTCATGGGTGTTAAAATCTCCATGGGCATCAATCCATATTATTCCTGTCTTGCCATTATGTAATGCCTTCATTCCTGCCATGGTCCCTATGTTTATGCTATGGTCTCCTCCTAAAATTAATGGAAAGAAGTTATTATGGACCACCTTTTCAACAGTTGCTTTTAAATTATAGCTCATATCTACAATTTGCGTTAAAAAGCGAAGATTTTTTTCTCCTTTTTCTTTTTCAGGAATATCAGTATCAATATCATGACACGCGATATTTCCAAAATCTACTACATTATATCCTAATGTTTCTATTTTCTTTTTCAATCCAGCAATTCTTATTGCGCTTGGTCCCATGTCAACGCCTCTTCTAGACGCACCAAGATCTTGGGGAACTCCAATAATTCCAATAATCGAATTTTTAACCATGTCATTTTCCCTCTTTTTTGTATTTGCTAAAAATCTTATGCAATCAAGGTGAACAAGCCCTTGTGAAAGCAAGGTTGTTCACGAAAAATATTAATTGATCTCCTAATTTATTGTTTTGAAAAATAGTCCTTTAACGCTACTTATTTAACCACATTTTTTACAGAAATCATTAGTTGGTTTAGTTGGTGATATAGATATGACTAGTGGTAGAGATGTCCCCCCAGATGTATTAATAAAAAGATTATCCAATGAATTAAAAGAAATTCCGGAGATCCAACCACCAGAATGGGCCAAATTCGTTAAGTTAGGTGTTCATAAAGAATATCCCCCTGAAAATCCTGACTGGTGGTATGTTCGGGCCGCTTCTGTCCTAAGAAAAATTTATTTAAATGGTCCTATTGGAGTTCAAAGGCTTAGACTGGAATATGGTGGTTTAAGAAACAGAGGAGTTAAACCAGAACATTTCTTTAGAGGTAGCGGTAATATTATCCGAAAGATCCTCCAGCAGTTAGAAAAGGCTGAATTAGTTGAAAAAGATCAATCTAATAAAGGCCGTAAAATTACTCCAAAAGGAACGGCTTTCATAGACCATGTTGCACACAGTATAGTTAATGAAGCAACGGCGTAATTTTGTTCTCAATAAAAAGAAATATGATTATTAGTACATTACTTACTCATGTGTGGTTAAAATGAGTGATGATGAGCTTGAGGCGATTCGACAGCGAAAGCTTGCTGAATTACAACAAGAAGCTTTAAGAAGACAACATGAAGAAGAACAACGTCGCCAGACAGAGATGAAAATCCAATCAATTTTGCGTTCAGTTTTAACTGAAGATGCACGTGCCAGGTTACAAAATATTAAGTTAGTTAAACCTGAATTGGCTCAAGCAGTAGAATACCAGTTGGTGTCTTTAGCTCAATCTGGTCAATTAAGAACTAAAATTACTGATGAACAATTGAAAAACTTATTAGCTCAAATTCAAGGGAGAAAACGAGATACAAAGATACGTTTTAAGAGGGTGTAGTAAAAATGGCAACTTATAAACTATATCATAGAAAAAAGAGATATGCTCATGAAATGAAAAAGTCTTCTTCTATTCCCACATGGGTAATTATGAAGACTAATCGTAAAGTTCGTTCAAAGCTTTATCGTCGTCACTGGCGTTCTTCAAAAATTAAACGATAAATAATTTGTCTAGTCGTTTATTACTAATTTTAAAGGTGATATAAATGGTTGAAATTGTGTTAAAAAAAGAAGGAGTGGTAGTTCCTTTCTACCCCAAATTAAACCATATTCCAAGAACTAGACGTGCCCCCAGAGCTGTTAGAATGTTAAAGGAATATGCTCAACGACATATGAAAGCTGATATTGATAAAATCCTTATCCATGAATCTGTGAATGAATACATTTGGAATAGAGGGATTGAAAAGCCTCCACGTAAAATTATTGTTGACATGACAAAAGACGATGAGGGCTATGTTGAAATTTATCTAGCTGGAACTAAGCCCGTCGAAAAAGTGGAAGTGGAAGAAGTGGAATCCCCATTGGGTCCTGAAGCTCCAATTGAACCTGAAGAGGAGGAAGAAGAAGAGGAAGAGGAAGATTAGTTCCTGTATCCCCTTTTCCTTAATTTTTAAACTCCCTACTTCTAAAATTAAAAATTATGAGAGGCGCTGATTGTGCCAGATATTGTTAAAATTGATATTTTAGGTAATGAAAACATTGGGCTTTTCGCAGTATGTAAAGATTCAATTTTGTTTTTGCCTCATGGTGTAAAACCAAATATTTTGGATACTATTAGAAACGTATTAAACATCTCAAAAATTTTTGAAGTTTCTATTGCAGACACGAGTTTAATTGGAATGTTCTCTGTTATTAACCGTAATGGCCTTGTTTTACCTAAAGTTACATCTTCAATCGAGAGAAAAGTTTTTTCTGAAATTACGGATGAATTAGGTATTAATGTTGAGATTATTGACAGTAAAATTACTGCTCTGGGTAACACAATATTGGCAACAGATAAAATCGCTATTATCAGTCCTGAGTTTGAAGTAAATGCGATTAAACAAATTGAAGAAACATTAGATGTTGAAGTTATTCCTCATAACCTTGTTGATTCTCCGTTAGTGGGCTCTGTTGCATTTACTAATGGAAAAGGAACTTTGCTACACCCTCTTGCTTCTGAAGAAGATTTACAATTTATTAAGGAAACTTTAAAAACAGATGCCGATATTACTACTGTTAATCGGGGTGTTCCTTATCCTCATAGTGGGATTATTGCAAACACTAGTGGTGCAGTAGTTGGTTCTAGCACAACTGGTCCCGAAACACTTAGGATATTCCAAGTAATTTTCTAGAGAATATTTTTAGGAAAATAAAATTGATCAATCACATCAGCGAGAAGCCCTTTCTTTCTGAGAGATAAGGGATAAGAGAGACAATGTAAACTGATTTTTTATAGCATTAATGAGAGAGGACATATTCGTAGGGCCAGAATGGCCCATAGCACTTGTGGGAGAGCACCATAAAAATTTACACCAGACCATTTCTTATAATAAAGGAAGTGGTTACAAGGCACATGCTCTTGATGAAACGGACCTCTCGCGAAAAAAGCACAGGGGATAGTTCACTTAAGATGCGGTTGTTGCCTTCTGAGTATTGCTTTTTTTTGGTTTAGGGATGTAATAGCGTTTTGCTAATACTATTTGAAGTCTTTTAGGAAATATTATCCCCATTGTTACAATTAACCAACTTAGGTCTCTTAACAAAAAAAGGATTGTTGAATTTAGCCATTGATTTATTTGCATTAAGAATACTCCTGTCATCTCAAAAATAACCATTAAAGTAAATCCGATAGTAATGATCTTTACTTTTTGTTGGGCTTTTAAGTATGGGCTATGTGTTAGAACATAATTCAATAGAACTAATAAGGTAATAATACTAATAAATGCGAAAATTATTAGTCCTATTCCTTTTAAAAGTTCATAATTTAAGATTGCACCTATTGCAAATAGGATTAATCCTATGCTCGTAGAGAATATTATTGTTTTCTGAGTTTTTCTCTTCATTTTTATCTGAATTGTTCCCCAAATATTGAATAAGATTATACCAATTGATCCTGCGACTAATGCGCCCCATAATCTTAATTCAGAATTATTTAGATAAATTCCCACTGCTCGTGAAAAAGTAGTGCTTAGGATAGCAAGATATCCTAATATGAGATATAAAACAGATCCCTGGTTTTTCTTATTTACTATTTTTGGAATTATTTTCCTTGAGATAATAAATAATAGTATTATTCCTTCAATTGTAGCTAAAAACTCTTCACTCATTAGTATGTATATTTGATTTTGAAGCATTTTTGTTACCTCCTATATTGTGTTCTGATTTAGTTATAAATAGGCGTTAAATTGGTCTGGATGTGTCTCTTCGAAATATCAGAAAAAATAAAATGCACTAAAGAGTAGATGAACATAGATTTTTATACCCTAAAGCATCTAGTTTTTGGAGTGAAAATGACATGGAAGAAGCAGAGAAACTTTATAGGTGGATATTAAGTGAATACGAAAAATATAAACAAGGAATAATTACTGAGGAGGAATACCGCGAGAAATTAAAGGATTACGAAGAGAAAATTGCTTCAATGCAAAAAGAACAAGTAGATGATAAATTATTAGAAAAAATTGAAGAAGAATCTGGGGTTTCCAAAACTACTAGTGTTGTGGGATTAAGAAACTTGATTTTAAAAGAGCTAAAAAAAACGGATTAATTTATTTTCTACTCGTCAGGATCTACAACACCATCAGGGGTTATAGCGAACACAGTCTCGTTTTCAGGTAATACTGGAGAATCAAATATTCTTGCAATCCTTTTTTCTCCTTTTGATTTTCTCAAATAAATCCTTGTTCTTGCCCAATGACCAATAATATTACCTCCAATTGCTTGTGTAGGATCCCCGAAAAATTGACCTGGATTTGCTTGTACCTGGTTTGTTACTACAATTGCCACCCCGAAAGTGTCTGCTAATCTATGCAACACGCTTAAATGATAATTCAATATTTGTTGTCTCTCAGCAAGTGTTCCTCTTCCTGCAAATTCAGCTCTAAAATGAGCGGATACAGAATCAACAACTACTAATCCAAACTCATTAGGATGTTCAGTAAATACTTCAAATAGTTTTGATACTATTGCTTGCTGATGATCACTAGTATATGCCCTTGCATATAAAATATCTTTTAAAACATCTTCATAGCTTTTCTCCCATCCTAATTCTCTTTGAAATCGTTCGGCCATCTGCTTGATTCTTGTAGGGCTAAACGTTCCTTCAGTGTCTATGAATACAGCTTTTTTTCCGACTCCCCCTAACTCTGGTGGTAATTGTACTGTTACGCATAATTGATGAGAGATCTGGGATTTACCTGATCTAAATGCACCAAAGAACTCATAGGTCTCTCCTAATCTTATTCCTCCCCTGCTCACATCTGGAATAGTGGTTAATTGATCTAAGGATTTTGCTCCAAAAGTAAATGTAGGTGCCACTTCTTGCTGTCTTAAAATTGTTAGGCCATCTACAAATATGTCTCCCCTAATATATTGTCTTATATATGTCTGATATTTCTGGGCAAGAGTCTGAGAAAGCCCATATTTTTCTTCTAATTCCCTTATTGGTGTTGTCTCTAAGATCTGTATTGTTAACCCTTTTTCTCTTAGAGCTTTTGCTGTTGTCGGCCCAATACCTTCGATATCTTCTAACGATAATTCTTCTTCAAAGTCTTTATAAATTTCAGGAAATAGTTGTTTAATACTGGCCCTTATTCTTTTAGCTAACGGTCTTTTTATTCCTAATTCTTCTAATTCTGAAAGCTTTGCTTTCATTATCTCATGTGGAGAATTAATATTGCCAGCTCTAAGTTTTTGTGCAGTTGTTGGCCCAATACCTGGGACCTCTTCTAATTTTAATTCTGGTAAATTTTCTTTATCAACTTCTTTTTTAATCTCGTTTTTATCTTCTATTTTTATTTCCTCTGTAATTAAGTTTTCTTCTTCTTTTTCTGAAATTTTCTTTCTTTTACTACGCTTGGATTTAGTATTCTCGTCTGCCATACTCATCTTTATCTATCTATTATTATTCAAATTTTGTTTTTTAATATAAACACAGAGTAAATTTAAAGTGGAGTAATAAAATCAAGCTTGTAAATCAATTATTCCCTCATATTAGGGGCTCTTTTTAGTTTTTTCTCCTTTTTTATTTCAAATATTAATTATAAGTGAAATGTTGTAAGCTACTACTTGTTTCGCAAGGGAGTTGCTACACCTTAAAGAAGCGTGTCATTAAATCACTTCTTTGTAAGGAAATGACTTGATAAGAGAGGAATCTTATGAAGACCTCTCTACGGGCGCTAGAGACTGCCAAATTTTGTATCAATCTATAAGATACGATCTACCTTCACAACAGTTTTTATCCTTTACCTTTCCAGAAGAAAAGGGGTTTTAGTCAGATAGGATTAAAAAAATAAAAAAAGGAGGGGAATTTTTTATTATCTTATTTTACTTACCACCATCTTCCGGGGTATGGTGGGGGTACGTAGAATAATGTTTTCTTGCCTTTCATTTCTCAATCACTCCTTGTTTGTGAGCCGAAGCTCAATAGTAAGTATCGTGTTTAGTATATATACTACTGAAATCATTTTTCAAACAAGAATTCCCATGATATTTTGTCGCAATATTTTCATATCTGTGCCTTCTGTCTTATGAATGAAATTAAGAAATAACTTGATTACAGCGAAATTGATAAAAATACCATTGTATGAAAAAGAAAATAGAAACATTGCGGGGGTCGCCAAGCCCGGTCAAAGGCGGCAGGTTTAGGTCCTGTTCTCTTAGGAGTTCGCGAGTTCAAATCTCGCCCCCCGCACCATATATTATTTTGTTACGTATGATTAATTAATTATAAAGTAACAATCAATGTTTGTTTTTCTTTTTCATCTAGACGGTTATTTTGCATGTTCTGTCGTTCTGTTGTTTCATTCTTTTTCTCTTGGTTCTCTTTTTCTAATCTCAAATCTCTTTTTTTCTTCCATAGTATTAGTAGAGGGCCAATTATTGCCATATAAAACATTGCTACAAAATAATAAAACCACGAAAAACCTAATTGATTAATAATTAGTGCTGTTATTATTTCGATGATAATTACTCCAACTGTCGTTATTGAGGATATTATCGAAAGTGCAGTGGCTCTTGTCTCAGAAGATAAATACCCATTAATTTTAGCTATTAAAAAGGGATTTAATAGCCCCGCAAAGAATGCGCCGAACACATAAAGACTTATTGATAGTATTTTGATTCCCATCCCGATTATGAAAAAAATAATTCCTAAGATAGAAGGTAATAGCAAATTAAATTTTTCTCCTAATTTATTGTTAAAAAATTGGGATTTACTACTTCCTAATGCGCTTAAAAAAGTAGTTGCTCCATATATCCCACCAATTAATATAATGTCAATTCCAAGCTCATTTTTAAAAAATGCTTGAGACCATGTTAATAATGAACTGTTTATTGTGGCAATTAATATTATTGATGTGAATAAAAAAATCGCTTCATTTGAAATTAATTCATTTAAAGCTTTCAAAATAGAATTTTTGTATTTGTTCCTATGTGCAGTATTTATTGTTTTAGGACGTTTCTCAGGTATGATCAATAGAAATAGTGCTGAGATTAAAGATGTAAGTGCTGTAAGTAGAATCGGTAATGAAAGATTTATTGAAGCAATAATGCCACCAATTATATCTCCTAAACCTTTTGCTATTAGTCCAGTTGCCATTAATAAGCTAAATACTCCATGGAACCTATAATCAATTGAACTTAGCTCTTGTTTTTCGTTTGTAGTCTCAAATATTATTTGATCATAGATCCATGCTTGTTCGGCTCCTGATCGTAATGTTGTTGCAATTCCCCAAATTAAAAAAGATAATAACAATAGGTAAAACACTTCTTCAAAAAATAATAGCAATAATGAAAATGCCTGAAATAAATATGAAAAAAACAACGACACTTTTCTACCATATTTATCTGCAACCCATCCTGTTGGAATTTCAAATATGAAAATTGCTCCCCAAAAAGTAGCGTCTAAAATCGCTATTTCAACAAAAGAAAATCCTTTTGATAATAAATAAATGATAATTATTGAAGTAACAAAATATAATTTACTTATACTAAACAAAACAAGGAATTTTTTTTCAGTCGGATTAAGATCAGTAATTTTTATTCCGCCTGATTTTTTTCTACTAAACATAATATTTTATCTCGAGAACTGTATATAAACACCAGCAACAGTTACTTTTCAATAAAACAAGAACCATAAAAAATTTGTAATTATTATTTTTTATTTTTAAAGATGCCTAAAATTGAACTCCCAGTATTAATTGTTAATTTCAAAATTTATCCGCAATCAATAGGAAACAATGCTTTAAAATTAGCAAAAATTATGGAGAAAGTTTCCAATGAATTTAGTGCTTCGTTAATAGCAGTACCTAGCTTACCAGATCTAGCAATAATCTCAGAGAATGTTGATATTCCTGTTTTTTCTCAGCACACAGATCCTATTGAATTAGGGGCAAATACGGGTCACATATCTGCGTTTCACCTAAAAGAAATAGGTGTTTCTGGCTCGCTTCTAAATCATTCTGAAAGAAGAATAAAAATAGACCATATCAAACAAGCAATTGAGCAATTAAACCATAACACCCTTTATTCTGTAGTTTGTGCTGCAGACCCTCTTATAAGTAAAGCAGTAGCCTCTTTAGAACCTTGGGCAGTTGCAATGGAGCCACCTGAACTAATCGGCGGAGATGTTTCAGTAACAACCAAACCAGAAATAGTTGAAGAAACGATTAATCGAATAAAAGAAGCTTCTAAAAAGGTTATCCCGTTAGTCGGTGCCGGTGTTAAGTCTCCAGCTCATCTTGAAGAAGCTTTAAGAATGGGTAGCCATGGTGTATTATTAGCATCTGGAATAACAAAATCAAAAGATCCAGAAACGATTCTTACTAAAATGGCAAAAGTACTTATTAATTACTAAATGATTAATAAAAAACTAAAAAATTTAAAATCAATCTCTAATTTTGTAGCAATGAATTCAAAATCTTAACAGTGTTTCTCATATCTGAAGAGTCATAGATTAAAACATCTTCTCCCCTTGCCTTATCTAAAAATGCATCAAACCATTTGTTTAGGAATTCTTTATTTTGCTGAACATTCTTTTCACTAAAGGTCATAGCGATTAGTCCTGTTGCTTTAAAATCACCTACATATTTTGACGGATTTTTATCTATAATTGATGTGATATCTACTACCAAATCAGTATATGACCCCTTTTCTTTTGAAATTCTCTTAAAATCGTTTATTACTTTTAGCTGGACTTTTCCAACTTTAAGTACTCCTCCATCTTTACTAAAGGATCCTAATAACTCTGTAGGCTCATGATTTACCTTGTCAATAAATAATTGACTTGCTACTAATTCCAATACTCTTCTCCATATATCTCTCTCACTAACAATTAACAATTTCTTTGATTTTGAAGACACATCCCATAATGTAGCAGTAAGTCCTGCGATAATTTTTTGTGAGCTTGTTTGAATTAAACTAACTGTTTCAGTTTTTCTTACGGTTCCATTCCGGTCAATTTCTAGCACAAGAATGTGATCATCATGTATTACGCTATATGAATAAAGTCCGCTAGAGGCAGTAAAGTTCTGACGTGGTAAAGGAATCCCCATTAAATCTGCTGATTGCTCACCATTACTATTTCTTAGTTGTAATTCAATCTCAACATCATACGAAAATGTCTTTTTACAAACTGGACAGTAGGCTTGGACTTGCACAAGGGATATAGTGAATTAATAAGTAAAAAGTTTATTGAAAAAAGTTTTAACATTTCAATCCTTTTTTCTCAAAAATTTCTTAAATTATTTTTACATTCCCAATTTATTGACCCTCAATTTTACTTAAAACAGTATTAAAAATTTTTATTGAATATTCTTTTGTCTCTTTTTCTATTTCTTGAATCTCTTTTTTCATATTTGTAACAAATTCTTCGTCTTTAATGTAATTAAGATTAATTTTTACGTTTAATAATGCGCTTTCAATTCCTGCTTCTAACATTTTTACTCCACTCCCACAATCGGAAATAGCGTCAACATATCCAATTTTCGCAATATGTTCCATTTCCTTTAATACTATTAATGCAGTTTTTGCTGTTTCTAGAGGTACTTGAGATGCATATTTAAAGGCATTTTGAATCTCTTGTTTTCTTTTTTCTTTTTCCTCATCCGTTGTTTTTGGTAATCGAAAAGCTTTCATTACTGAATTAAATGCATTTGAGTCCTCATCTATTAATTCAATTAATCTTTTTCTAGCCCCCTCAATTTTCATTAAAAGCTTATTTGCATCATTATGGACGTCTTTTAGCTCCTCTTTTTTCAGCGTAATTCTCAAGACCATCGAGCCAAGTGAAGCTCCCATTGCAGCAGTCAATGCCGCTGCAGAACCTCCACCGGGTACCGGAGCATCACTGCTAAGGTTTTCTAAAAATTCTCCTATCTCTTGTGAAACAAGTTTTTGTTTATTTTCTTCTAACACTTTTTGGAGCCTTACTTCCAATATTTGATCCTTAGAGAAATTGTTTAATTGTAGGTAAAATTCACTTGTATCATAAAGGGCTTCTTGAGGTACTAATCCAACAATTTCTCCTTCAACAATTGATACACCATACCTCCTTGCTTCCGCTCTGATTAACTCAAAAACTCTGTATAATGGTGTTCCTTTATAATTAACCATATTCATTGAAACCTGAACTAAATTTCTCTCCTTAATTTCAAATCCCATTGCTTTTACATAGCGTAAGCCACCTGAACTATATCTTACATTTCTAGCAATTTGTTTTGCAATTTCTATATCATTCGTTCCTAAGTAAACATTAAATGCAATTAGGGGGTATCTTGCCCCTACAACCGTTGCTCCCGCGGTGGGGTGCAGTTCTCGAGGACCAAAATCTGGAGCTCGATCGGGGTCGGTTTTTATTGCTTCTTTTAACCCCTCAAACTGGCCTTTCCTAATATTTGCTAAATTACGCCGGTCTTCACGCGTAGCAGCTTCCTCATACAAATATGTGGGTATTTTTAGCTCGTCACTGATCCTTTTAGCTAATTTTTTAGCGAGTTCTATACATTCTTCCATTGACACGTTTGAAATAGGAATAAATGGAATTACATCCGTAGCACCAATTCTTGGATGCTCTCCTTGATGCTTATTTAGATCTATCAATTCCATCGCTTTTTTTGTCCCTCTGAATGCAGCTTCTGCTACAGCTTCAGGAGTACCGACAATTGTAATTACGCTTCGATTATGGTCTTTATCTGATTCACGATCTAAGAGGTATACTCCTGGGACAGAAATCATCTCATTAACAATTTTATCGATTATCTCGATATTACGTCCTTCCGAAAAATTAGGTACGCATTCCACTAGTCTCATTTTATTCACCAGTGTGTTCTCTAAAAAAAAGCAAAAACAAAAACTATTCTACTAAAATAAGGAGGGGTGCTTAATTTTTACAATGTTTAATTTCATTAATTCTACCTCCCAACTAAATATTATTCGCTCTTATCTCTCTTTCATACTGTTTTAAGAATTCTTCTTCTGTAGCCTTCCCAAGATATACGCTAATTATTTTATTACCCCGTCTTATACTTTTATATTTATAATAATATGTCCTCTCCACAATTTGACCATCTTTATTTTTATACCTCTTAGTGAGTCTCCTAATATACATAATAAATATAGATCTGAAAATGATTGTCAAGTAAGGTAATACGAGAAAAACATGTCCGTGTATTCTATCGAATTGCTGCGTGAAAGTCTCGTTTTTTGGGGTGTCAAGATAATGTGCATAGATATTTAGCTAAAACTGGATATCCATGCTTAATAATGATAATAATTATAAGTTTCAACGTACCGACCAATGAGTGCTAAAAAGCTTGGCAAGATAAACATCCAGAAGTGGATGTAAGTATTTTATTAAGAATGTTGTGACAAACAGATAATGCAGGGCGGTGTTAAAAAATGAAGAAAATGAATCAAATTCAAAATCCAAGATATATTGACAAAACTACAGTATTTCAATGGGGAAAAATTTCAGATGTCTTTCTTTACTACTGAGCCATGTGGAATCGTTTTATTGGGACTGATTTTTATTCCAGGGTAAATCGTGGAATGCACACCAATTCTAGCATGATGTCCTATAAATGCACCTAACTTCATTAAACCGGTATTTACTTGTTTATCTTTTACTTTAACTATGATCTCTTGTTGCCCAGGTATATAATTTACTGTAATTGTTCCTGAGGATAATACCGCATATTCATCAATTACACTATCACCTACATAGCTTAATCGGTGTATTGTTCCATGAGGCATTATTACAGAGTTCTTTAATTCAACACCCATACCAACAACAGAATTATTTTCTAAAGTTGAAAATTCTCTTATTAATGTATTATTTCCAATATATGCGTTTTTTCCGATATAGGCAGGTCCTCTTATAACTGCTCCTTCTTTAATAGTAACGTCCTCTTCAATAATTACTGGGCCAATTATTTTTGAGTTAGATATCTCTGCTTTGGAAGAAATAATCTGTTTATCCAATTTAGATAAAATGAATTTATTTGCATTTATAATGTCCCATGGTCTTCCAATATCAATCCATGTATATGGCCAAACAGCAGCAGCAATCTTTTTTCCATCTGAAATGGTCTTGTTTAGTGCATCAATAAAGGAGCTTGTTTTTTTTAAGTAATCAAAGATTTCACTTGTCATTAAAGAAATACCTGCAATAACATAGTTACCAAGTCCTTTTTCTCCAGTAATAATTTTATCAACAAAACCTTGGGAATTAATTTTTGCGACTCCAAATTCTTGAACTTCTCCCTGAAGAGCCAGCCCTAAAACTATTTCACTACTGGTATTTTCAAAGGTATTAAGAACTTTTGTAATAAAAGTGTCTTCAAAAATTATGTCACTATGCAATAACAAAAAATTATTTTCATTGCTCATTTCTTTTTCAGCAGACAAAATTGCTTTTTCAATACCGTATTCAACCTGTTTAACATATTTTATTCTTATACCAAAATTGTTTCCATTTCCAAAAAAATCTTGGATTTGTGTATCATCCTTGTCTACTACAATTGTAACATCATTTACTCCATTTGATGATAGAGCTTCTATTATTCTTTGCAAAACTGGTTTTCCCACAATTTTTACTAGCCCCTTAGGTTTTCCTACAGCGATAGGAAATAGTTCTTCTCCTTTTCCGCCTGCTAATATAAGTGCTTTCATTGTTTTTCACCATTTAGTTTATATATATGTTGTCCTTTTCTTATTTTTTAACTCTATTGGCGACAAATCCCCTTCCACGAGGCAGAACAGGGAATGAAAGCCAATAATATTACATACCCTTCTGATATCCATGCTTTTGTTGGGGATGCACCTGGGAGGAGGTCTCCGTGAAATTGTTCCGTGCTGGAGTCTCCCAACATCATGAAAGCACGGTCGGAGAAGCCCCATGTGAAAGCGATAGGTCGTTCACCCATATTTATCGATAATGATGTTGCGACTTAATAGATTTATTTTGCTTTTTCATAAAAACTGCTTGCTTTGAGTTAAAAAAAGTTAATGTAATACTCATTAAGATACACAATTTCATTAGTTTATTAAGGATTTATGAAAAATGATAAAGAATGATAAGATGATTGAAGAACAGGATTATGAAATAAATTACAAGAATATTCCAAAAGAGCGTCTTTCATTGTCAATCATCCTAATCTTATTTTTAATGCATGATACGTTAACATTTCCAGAAATTGTCTTAGCATCTGGTATTTCTCCTGAACAAGTATTAATATGTCTTGAAAACCTTCAACGATTAAGATTTATTGATGTAAAAAAGATATCTGAAAAAGAAGTTCAATATTTTTTAATGAATAAAGAAAACGCATTTAAATATCTTGAAGAACTTAAAATTATCCAAAAGAAATAGTGTTTTTAAATCAAGTTTTTAATTTAATATGAAAAAGCTAAAAAATTTTTTTGATATAATTGATTTGATCTATGTTTAAACCACTTTATCTTGAGGAATTCAGATGAAGAACTATTCTACTAAAAGATTTAATTCGAAGAAATTCTCGAAAAATAAGAATTATGGCTTTGAAGATGATCTGGATTGGGACAACATTGAAGAAAAAGTGGCTAAGGCCTTTAGGAAAGAGACTCGACGGATACACCGGACAAGAAAACAACGAGGAAAAAAATGGTTTGAAGATGAATTGTAAAAGTTAGTTACTAACTCACTCATATAATAACGATAATAGGTTCCTATTACGGGATAGGGACTTTCCTGTAGTGATAATTCTAACTTATCTAACTTTGTCACCAAGAAATCCCTTTTCTTCTGGAAAATGGGACATTGAATAAGAGCCGTTATTAAGGTAGATCGTATTTTTATGATAATATTGATACAGATTTGAGCAGTCTATCTTGTGGTGCCTGTGAAAAGAAGCCCCATAAAATTTTATTCTGTCAATATCTTGCATGGAAATGGTTTTGGGGCAAGTCTTTTTGATGAAGCAGGAAGCCCCCTGCTAAAGAAAGGGTTAGTTCACTATAAGTTTGGGCATGAAGCCCACCAATAGAAGTGGTAGGAGGAATGCCCATCATAAAAACCAAATAAATGTGTCATAGAGTTTCTTTAGGAGAGCTTTTCTGTGTGCTGGCGTGCTGGAATGGAAAGAGCTATACGGGAAACAATAAGAATAACTCCTAAAAACACCAGCAAAACATGCTCTAAATGCGGACACGCAAACCGCAAATTGAAATTAGGCGATAGAGTGCTCAAATGCCCAGCCCAGCTCAGCCCAGTATGCGGACTAGAAATAGACAGAGACCAAAACGCTTCAATAAACATACTGAACAGAGGATTGGAGTCACTAACCAACACTCCCTCGTCGGGACACGGCGAGTACAGGCGCAAAATGGCATGACACCTAAACACGCATGTCTATACGCCGAACCCCACGACTGCAGTCGTAGGAATATGTTAGTCTATAATCTATCTAAATTTTATTCTACTGTTACGCTTTTTGCTAAATTACGTGGATAATCAGGGTTATAACCCTTTAATGTTGCGGTATAATATGCAATTAGATGCAATGGGATCTGATATGCAATATTTTGGAGATAATGGGAATATTGTTTGTTTATTTCAAAAGTATAATTCGTTATTTGCTTTATTTCCTCGTCTCCTTCTTCTGTAATTGCAATGATAGTAGCTCCTCTTGCTTTCATCTCCATAATGTTTCCAATTATTTTTTCTCGTGTATTGTCATTTGGTGCAATTACTACTACAGGATAGTCTTCCTCAATCAGAGCTATCGGTCCATGCTTGCTTTCTCCCGCCGGATATGCTTCTGCATGGATATAGCTAATTTCTTTTAATTTTAATGCGCCTTCTAATGCAGTTACTACGTTTAAACCTCTGCCAAGATAAAAAGCACTAGCTTTATTTTTAATTTTATTTGCAACCTCTTTAGCTTTTGCTTCATATTTAGTTATTATTGCCTCGATCTCATTTGGCATGCTTTCAATTGCCATCCCTAATTTTTCGATTTCTTCTTCACTAATACTGTACTTTTTACTATCCTTCTTGCTTATTGCATAATATAATCTCCAGATCGCATATGCTTGGGCTAAGAACGTTTTTGTAGCAGCAACTCCGATCTCTGGTCCCGCGTGAATATAAATTATTTCATCAGAAATTCTTGTTATAGAACTACCTACCACATTTACTACAGACAATATTTTTGCTCCTTTCTTTTTTGCGGCTTTTACTGCTTTAATTGTATCTATGGTTTCTCCAGATTGGCTAACTGCAATTACTAATGAATTATTGTCAATTAATGGGATAGCGTTTTCATATTCTGATGCAATAACTGGAATTACTATCTTTTTCAATTTAGATGTAAACAAATAATAAGCTGTAAGTCCTGCATAATATGCACTCCCAGCAGCAACAACAAAGATTTTTTTTGCATTATTTATTAGCTCTATTGCATTTTGCATGCTTTCCAAAGAATTTGCTTTTAATTGGGTTCTTAGAGCATTTCCACTTTCATGTATCTCCTTCAACATGAAGTGAGGATATCCTCCCTTCTGTGCAGCATCAGGTGTCCATGTAATAGTATGTGGTTTTCTTTCTATCTTTTTTTTAGTCTTAACATCATAAATCTCATATTTCCCAGGTGATAATATTACTAATTCATCATCTTTGATTGTTACAACTTCTCGGGTGTATGGCAAAAATGCGGGGATATCCGATGCCGCATAAGTCGCTTCTTCATCAACACCAATTATTAATGGATTTTCTTTTTTCATAGCATACAGCCTATTTGGTTCATCTGCAAAAAGAACCACTACTGCATAGGCTCCTCCTAAGATCTTACCAATATTAAAAAGAGCTTCTTTAATTGTTTTTCCTTTTTTTAATTCTTCTTCTAATAAATGAGGTATTACTTCTGTATCAGTTTCTGATTTAAAGACATGACCTTTTTCAGTTAATTCTTTTCTTAATTGTAAAAAATTACTAATAATGCCATTATGAATCACTGCAATTTTGCCGGTACAATCAGTATGCGGATGTGCATTATTTTTACTTGGAGGCCCATGTGTGGCCCATCTTGAATGGCCGATCCCAATATTACTTTCAATTTCTTCAAAACTAATTTTGCTAATTACTTCATCTACTGTTCCTTTATCCTTCCCAACTTCAACCCGATTATTATTAATTATAGCAAAACCAACAGAATCATAGCCTCTATATTCAAGTCTTTTTAGCGATTGGAATAATTTTTCTACTAGTTGCTTATTTTTATTCTGCTGAACAATTCCAATTATCCCGCACATTTTTTTCTATCGCCATATTTTCTGGCTTTTTCCTACTTAAAAAGTATTTTCGTTAACTCAAAAAAAGTGAAAAGTTCAGAAGCAAATTTCTTTTAAATTCCTATTGGAAAAAACTTTATTGAAGAAAAATGTCTGTTATCAAAACAATTGACCGGTATATCACCCAAAGTAAAAGAATACTGTTTAGATCAACTAAATTACCTAGCAGAAAAGAAATAATTACTACATCTCAAATAACAGCAATTGGAATTTTAGCCATGGGGCTAATAGGTTATTTAGTTCATACTATCATGAACTTTATAGTTCAGACATTTTCGTAAAGCATTAGCTTATAAGTTTGCATTATCTATCTACTCTTAGATAAATAAGCATCATTTTAGATGTGATTAAAATGCCAATATATGCCTTAAAAACAACGGTAAGTCAGGAAAAAACAGTTGCTAAGATGGTTGAACATAGAGTAAAGTCAAGAAACCTACCGGTATCTGCGATCTTGGTTACTGACAGCCTTAGGGGTTATATTTTTGTCGAGGGCCCAGATCAACTAACCGTTGAAAAAGCAACTCAAAATCTTCGGCACATTAGGACAAGGGCAGTTAGAGGACAAGAAGTCCCAATTGATGAGCTTTCAAATGTTTTGATTCCGAAACCGGCAATAGAAGGGCTAGACGAAGGAGATTTAGTTGAAGTAATTGATGGGCCATTTAAAGGAAGTAGAGCAAGAATAATTAGAATTGATCAGTCCCGTGAAAAAGTAACTGTAGAACTATTAGGTGGAGGAATGGCTATCCCTATTGAATTACATGGGGATTTTGTAAGGAGGATTGAAAAAGGTAGTGATAACAATATATTTAATCTTTAACTCTCTCGGCAAATCCCTCATCTTCGGGGGAGGTAAGGAATGAGAGATGATGCCACTTGCGAAAGCGAGGGGATAGCTAACAAGAAATTAAAAGGTGTTGGGATTGGTAAAAAAATTTAAAAAATTTGTTTCTGTTCCTAAACAGGTCATATTATCGACTTATGATGATTTGTTTATTTTAGCTAACAAAGAAAAAGAATTTTCTTCAATTATTTTTCAAGAAATAAAATCAATTACTAAAAAAACAAAGATAAGACCAAATAAACTAAAAAAAATGGTTTTTTGTAATAAATGTGGTGCTTTATTTGAGACCCCTCCTAGAATTAAGAGAAAATCTCTTGTTTTAACTTGCCCTAATTGTGGGCATATCAATCGTAAAAAAGCCAGATAAAATCTTTAGTTTTATGTTTTTTAGTTTTGTTTTTCAAATTTTTCAATGATATCGTCATATTCTCCTGCTTCTAATTTCTTAGTTGCATCTTTTGGATGTAATCCTTCACATTTCACACCAGTTGATACCATTGTACCTAGAATCTGGCTTGCAGCGGCTTTAAGTGTTGAGGCTAACATGTCCTCTCTCTTAATCTGAGCTACTTTTAAGACTTGTTCGAAAGTAATGTCTCCAACCCATTTATGTCCTGTTTCTCCACTTCCTTTTTCAACACCGGCTTCTTTAAGTATAAGAGAACTTGCTGGTGGAAGACCAACTTCAATTTCAAATTCTCTTGTTTTTTTATCAACGATTACTTTTACAGGGACTTTCATTCCTTTGAATTGTGCAGTTTTAGCATTAATCTCAGCAACTACTTTTCCTAAATTTGCACCGGTAGGCCCTACTTGCTGAGCCATTGGACCGGCCGGGGTGGCTTTTCCAGCATCAACTAATAATTGAACAACTACTTTTTCTGAACTACTCATTTTCACTCACACTATTTTTTTTTGATACAGAACTATCTTTAAATTCTTGGTTAAAGTCACTGTTGCTTTTATTATTACTGTTTCAATTTTCTATGTTTTTGCACACAAATTACTTTCTTAATTTTTTTTCTATTTCACTTTTTCACTTTCAATTAACCCCGTCTTTTTTTATTAATCTGGACATAGTAACTATTTCATGTATATGAATAGGTTTAACATCCTCGAAGAAGAATTATCACGACCTTCCGTGTTCAAAGACGAAAGTAAATTATCTATTGATTATTTACCATCAAAACTACTATTCAGGGATGTAGAACTTAGATTTATGGCAAGACATTTTTTAGGAATGTTAAATAAAACATCTCCTAAAACAAGTAATCTCTTAATCGTTGGTGGGGTCGGTATTGGAAAAACATCTTTAGCAAAAAGTTTTGGTAATATGCTAGTTGAAAGTGCTAAAAAACGCCAATTACCAGTCAAATACATTCATATTAATTGTAGAACGAACAATAGCTCTTATCTTATATTCCAATCAATAGCTCAAGAACTAAGCCATCATGTCCCAGCAAGAGGATATTCTACTGAAGAGATAATTAGTGTTATAAATGATCTCCTAAAGCTCAATAATTACCGCATTTTCCTTGTCCTTGATGAATTTGACTTTATTGCTATGAAAAGTGGAACAGAGATTATTTATGCTTTGACAAGAATGAATGATATAAATAAAAATCAGGATACAAGTTCACAAGTCTCGTTAGTATTGATTGCTAGAAGCTCTTCTTTTCTAAAAAGATTAGACGAAAGCACCGCTAGCTCTTTCGGTCATAGCATTCTTAGGCTAAGGAAATATAATCAGTCTCAATTAGCTGAAATTATTCGTCAGAGAGTAGAATTATCATTCAAAGAAGGAGCAGTCACTGACGAGGCAATTTGGCTTGCAGCAGATATTGCTTCAGAATTAGGTGATGCTCGTCATGCATTAGAACTAATATGGTATGCTGGAAAATACGCTGATGAAGAACAAAGTCCATTTGTATTCCCTGATCATGTACGTCAAGCAAAATCTTCAATTCATCCTGTTGTCCGTAGAGAAACAATTTACTCCTTATCTCTACATAAATTAATGCTTTTATTAGGTATTGTCCGTAGATTTAAGCATTCAAAAATGGCATACATCAAAACAAGCGAAGCTATAGAAGAATATCGAATGGCATGTGAAGAGTTTAATCTAGAAGCAAGAAAACACACACAATTATGGCAATATCTAAAAGAACTGGCAATGTTTGACCTTATCCAAATTAAGCCTTCTGGAAAGGGTCAAAGAGGAAAAACGACGCTCATTAGTCTTCCTGATGTTTCTACCCGCCAATTAGAAAAAGAGCTTCTAATGCTCATACAAACGACCCCTAAATAATTTTAAAGGTGGATAAAAATGGAAAGCTCAATTATAAAAACAGAAGAAAAAATTAATTCTCAATACGTTCCTTTAGAAGAGGTATTTTCTTCGAAAGGTAGAATAAAAATCTTAAAATTACTATGTAAACATAAAGAAATGAGCGTTACTCAAATAACAAATCGTACACGCCTAAACCACAATACTGTACTAACACATTTACAATCCCTAGTCAAATATGGTATCTTAGTAGAAAAAAAATACGGTAGAATAAGGATATTTGCATTAAATACTCACTCAAAATTAACCCTAATTTTGATGAATTTTATAAAAAGCTGGAAAAATGAGAACTATTTTGTCCTACAAAAATAATTTTGAATTTCGTGAACTAAACTTTGCTTTGGTAAGGGGCTTTCTGCTTCTTAGAGAGGATTATACTCAATACCCCTTCCTTTATTTATTGTAAGAAATGGTTCGGAGTTTTTTTAGAATATTCTCCACAGGCGCTACGGGCCGTCCCAGCCCTGCAAGAAAAACATATACAAAAAAACATATGATGTTTTCGGCTTTCATTTAATCCCCTCCCTTTCGGAAGGGGATTTCCCGCCGAGAAAGTTAAAAATCAGCATGCCATGTTGTTTTGTCTGCTTTATCTTCTAGGATAATTCCCAGTTCTTTCAATCGATCGCGTATTTTATCGCTTAATTTATAGTCCTTTTTACTTCTTAGTTCATGCCTTATTTCGATTAATAGCTCGATTAATTGTTTTACGAGGTCATCATTTGTTGACAATACATTATTAAATTCGAGACCAAAAATATAGAAAAACTCTTTTTCAATGAATCCTAAAGCTTTTTCTGCAATATTATGATTAATAATATTTTCGTCTAATGCTTTATTAATTTCTTTTATAAATTCAAAAATAACAGATAGAGCTTCAGGTGTATTAAAATCATTATCCATCGCATCAATAAAACGTTGCCTACTATTTTCGATTAGAGATAAGAGTTCTTGTTCCTGTTTAGATGAAATACTATCTCTGTGGTTCTCTTCAATAAATTCTTTTAATCTAAAATAGAAACGTTCTATTCTAGAAACTTTTTGTTTTGCATTTAATATTAATTCTTCAGAATAATCAATTGGATTTCTATAATGAGCACTAGCAATAAACATTCTAAAGGAATTTTTACCCCAACGATTTAATGCTTCTTTAATTGTTATGAAGTTTTTAAGTGATTTGCTCATTTTTTGGCCTGAAATATTAAGAAGACCAGTATGCAACCAATACTTTACTAGAGGTTTTTTACCAGAAGCCCCTTCCATTTGGGCAATTTCTGCTTCATGATGTGGAAATATTAATTCAATTGCTCCGCCATGCACATCGTATTGCGGGCCAAAATGAGCTTCTGTGATTGCAGTATCTTCAATATGCCAACCTGGACGACCAGGTCCCCAAGGAGAATCCCAAGATGGTTCAAATTTATTAGAAGGATCTCTAAATTTCCATAATACAAAATCTCGAGGATCTTCTTTCTCTTCATTGACCTCAATTCTAGCTCCAGCCAACAATTCATCAGGATTGATTTTAGATAGTCTACCATAATCCTCAAATTTTCTCACACGGTAATAAACACCTGATTTTGTAACATATCCATATCCACGTTCAATTAAACGTGAGATCTGATCAATGATTTGAGGAATATAATCTGTAGCTCTGGCAAATAAATTAATTTGTTCTTTATTACCTAATGCTTCCATATCCTCCAAAAAACTTTTTTCATATTTTCTAGCTATCTCATGCCAAGTTGAATTTTCTTCTTTTGCTCTTTTAATTATTTTATCATCAATATCAGTAATATTCATGATATAAAAGAGATCATAGCCTTTGTACCTAAGATATCTTGCAATAATATCAAATGCGATAAAAGTCCTAGCATGACCAATATGAGCATGATCATAAACAGTAGGGCCACATACAAACATATTTACTTTTGGAGGATTAATAGGCTCAAATTCTAATAATTGATTTGTCCTAGTATCTTTTACTTTCACGAGTAATAATACGAATCTACCGTTTAAGAATTATTGGAAAAGTTGAATGTTAAAAAAAGACCGTTCCTTAGAAAAAAGAAGAAAATCATTCGAGAAAATTAAGAACATCTCCATCATTTTTCCCAACAACGGCCCATAGTAATTATAGAAAAAAACAATAAATCCTTAGGTCATTTCTTATCTTACAAGAAACGGTTTTAACTCCATCGGCTGGAAACACCCCATCCTTCCAGAAAGAAAGAGCTTTTCACCAACTGAGTTAAAATTAAAATTTTATTTCTATTATTTGTCTAATACATATAACATATGATACTCTGGTGCAACTGGTTCATCCACCCCAAGAAAAATTTTTTTGTTTAATTTGAGACTTTTTTTGGTAAAGAGATTAGTCCAACCAATTGTTGATAAATAATTCAGAGGAATAGGAACGTCCTCATCTTTTGCAACTCTGTTTAAAAACCAGTCAAAAAAGGAATTAAAGAGATAATGATATTTAGTATCTACAAACCCCTCAACAATAATTATTCTTTTTTTAGTAACTCTTATTGCTTCATCCAGAACATGAAGAGGATTTGAAGCATGATGTAGAACAGTATACAAAATCGTGGTATCTATAGAGTTATCAGGGAGTTCGATGGTTCCATTCTCCGGATAAATATTCATTGGTAAAGAAGAATAATTATAGTCAATTATATCATACAATATTACTTTTTTCGACGTTTTTCGTAGTATGGTCTCACCTAATAACCCATCTCCTGCACCTAGATCTAAAACAGATTCTCCTTTTAAGAAAGGATAAATTTTATTAAAGCTTCGTAATGCTCTTTTATTTAGATTTGGTATTTTGTCTTTATCTTTTGAGAAATTTTTTCTCATAATTTTTCTTAATGATTTTTCTATTTCGATTAATGTCTTATCTTTCCTTGCTTCTTTTATCATTGTTGAGCGGAAATACCACCATATTATTTTTCGAGGAAGAAAGGGAATTCCTCCATATCTAAGAGCGTTTAATGAATATTTGTTAATTTTCTTCCATGTCTGGTTAAAAAAAGCATTATTTTTTGGTTTTTTTAGGAATGGAAGCAGAACATTATTTGCCTTAAAAAGTGGGTCTTTAATCTCTGGAATTGATTT
This sequence comes from Candidatus Heimdallarchaeota archaeon, assembly GCA_027061945.1. GTDB lineage: Archaea > Asgardarchaeota > Heimdallarchaeia > Heimdallarchaeales > JAJRWK01 > JAJRWK01. The sequence goes on along the minus strand of JAMOVR010000210.1, from coordinate 7,223 downwards.
TTTGAAATATAATAATAGTTCAGGGGGTTGTTCTGATGCAATCATTTTATACACCATTAATTCTTGTTCTTGCAAAGTTTTCTTTATTAGATCAATGCTTCAAAATATAAACTAGGTATGGTAGTATTGAGATAAATAATAAATTTAAGCCGATTTTTTAATAAAGGTATTTAGTTCAACATAATTAGAGATGGAAAACGATACGCACTTGATTGAAGAGATCTCGGAAATAATTGATGAAACTGAGAGTAATTTAAATGATCTAAAATATATTCTAGAGTATCTTCGCGAGGCAGGAATTTCAGTTCACCTTGCCGCTAGAAGAATAAAACTCTTTGAAGAACTACAAGAAAAATTAAGTGACACTACCGTAACTGCAAAAGAAGTTACCGTTCTAAGTAAAGAGAAAATGGAACTAGAGAAAATGCTAATTTCATTGAAAAAAGAAAGAGAGGAATTAGAAAAGGAAAAAACCGCATTAGAAGAAGAAAAAAAAGCGTTATTAGAAGAAAAAGAAAGACTTCAAGAAGAATATAATATTTTATTGAAAAAGATAGAAGAGAATAAACAAAAAGAAGAGTTATATGATGCGGAACGAGAAGAGCTTAAATACCAATTAGAGTTGCTTAAGGAGTCATTAATGAGTTCTAGTTCTGACGAAGACTCAAATGAGAAATTAGAAAAACTAAACAATTTACTTGAAGAAATTAAAAAACAAGCTCAAAACGAAAAAATTGTTTCTCTCCTTGATACATTACAAGAGGCAACTACGTCTGAGAATATAAATAATGATCTTAAAAATAAGCTAATCCAAAAAATAGAACTTTTGAATAAAGAATTAGAAAAGAAAACCGAGACCGTAATCGAAGAAAAAGAAGAAGTCGAAGAGGAAGAGGAAGAAGAAACAAAAGAAGAAAAGAAAAAACCAACATGGCGTAAAAAGCCTTCATTCAAAAAGGAAGAAACAAAAGAAAAGCCAAAAGAAGACAAAGAAGAAGAAAAAGAACAAAAGAAAGCTGAAAAGAAAGAAGAAAAGAAAAAACCAGTTAAAAAAGAACCAGAACAAGCAGTCGACGATAAAACCAAGAAGATATTGGAATTGTTTATTGAATACATCTTAGAAGCAGAAGACGATAAAAGCTTTCAATTACGTATCGCTGCAATATGTGATATGGATGAAGCATATGAAGCACTCGGTTCTATAGGGTTATCACAGATATATTCGTATAGAACTAAAGGTCTATCAAGTAGGGACGAAGTAGTTGATCTACTAAAAACATGGATAAAGACAGGGGTACCACGCTAAAAAACATAATAATTACTATATTATTTTTTTCTTTTGATCTCTGTTATTAATATTTTTTCTAGGTCATAAAAGTATCAAAGTCAAAACTAATAACATAAATAAAAAGTGATTAAATGCTTTAGTGAAATGCAAGACATTAAAAAATCCCCTCTTAGAAAGAATCCAGAAAAAATAAGGAATGTGGGAGTTATTGCTCATGTTGATCATGGAAAAACAACACTATGCGATCATCTTTTAGCAGATGCGGGTCTAATGGCAAAATCTCTTGCAGGAGAAGCAAGAACTCTTGATTTTCTCCCAGATGAACAAGAAAGAGGGATAACAATTGAATCGTCTATAATCAGTTTTTTAATTTCACATGAACAAGAAGAGTATTTGTTGAACCTTATAGATACCCCAGGGCACGTAGACTTTTCTGGAAAGGTTGCAGAGGCATTATACATTGTTGATGGGGCCTTAGTCGTGGTTGATGCTGTAGAAGGGGTAATGGCTCAAACAGAAGTTGTTCTTAGACAAGCATTAAAGGAAAAAATTGTTCCAGTTGTCGTTATTAACAAAGTAGATAGGCTATTTACAGAACTTATGTTACCTAATGAAAAAATCCAAGAACAACTTCAATACATAGTAGATAGAATAAATTCAATATTATACGAAGGGTTTAAGGGCAAATACAAAATTGATTTTTCAAAAGGAAATCTTATCCTTGCTTCAGCATTACATGGTTGGGGTATTAACTATCATGATTTGTTAGAATCAAAAAGTGTTATGAGCGAAATTAAAAATGCATATGAAAAAGGGACTACCTCAAAGCTATCTTCGAAATATCCTCTTAGTAATAAGATTTTTGACATGATAATAAATAAGATTCCACCCCCAAATAAAAGACAAAAAGCGTTGGTGGAATTAAAAAAGAAACAGACAGAAGGAGACAAATTTGTTGCAGAATGTTCTTCTATTAATCCATTAATTGCAGTTGCGGGAAAAATACATGAGATTAGCTATCTACAATTTGTTTCAATTGTTAGAATAATGTCTGGAACTTTGAAAGTAGGTGATAAATTAAAAAATCAAAGAACAAAACAAGAATTAAGAACGGACAATATTTACCTAATCCAAGGAAACAAAGCGATAAGCATAAAAAAAGCATATCCTGGTGAGGTTGTTGGTATAGTTATGAAAAATTTAGCTTTGCCGGGTGACACACTCACCGATCCAAAACTAGACTACAATTTTTACTATGGAGTAGAATACATTCAAGAACCTATAATGTCAATAAGTATTGAACCTAAAAATCTTAAACAACTAAATAGATTAGTAAAACATTTAGAAAATTTGACTTTTGCGATCCCTAATTTAGATCTAGAGATAAATCAAGAAACAGGAGAAATACAGTTGCATGGGGTTGGTGCATTACAATTGGAATTAGTCCTTAAAAGACTAGATGATGACGGAATTGCGGTATATTCTAGCCATCCACAAGTAACTTATTATGAGATTCCTCAGAAGGAAACCAATTTCGAATTTACCTCACCTGTAAATATTATTATTAAAGGAAAGATTATACCTTCTGGAAATAAAAAGAAGATAAACCACAATTACAAACTCTTAGTAAAAGACAAAAGGGACAATGAGTTATACTTAGATAAAACATTAAAAATATCTGAAGAATTAAAGGACGCAATTGTTGATGGATTTAAAATTGCATCTCAATTCGGCCCCCTAAGAAGGTACAGAGTAAGAAATACTACGCTATTAATTGATTCAATAGAAATTGAGGAGAATTCTTCATATGAAGACATGTTAATTTCAATTAGAGGATTCATCCATCAAGGCCTAAGAGAAGCAGATGTTTCCATTTTTGAACCTGTATTTGAATTTAGAGTAATCACTCCAACTGACTGGCTTGGACAAGTATTAACAGTATTAGAAAGGAATTCAGCAAAAATAAAACATGTAGAATCTTATTCTAAGGATTCTGTTGTTACGGGGACAATTCCTGTAACTTATGCGAAAAGCTTAGGATCAGAGCTAAGAGATGCATCTGAAGGTCGAGCGACCATCATTTTAAAAATTTCAGGATATGAACCATTAATAGCATAGAAATTTTGTATTTATTTTTGTTCAAAGACTTTACATGGTGAATTTAATTTTTTATCAGAAAAATTAAAAGAATCTAATTCATAAGGATATTGGCGATGATGACTCTGGCCTTGCTGAAAAAAGATGATGAAGATCTTGAGTCCTGAGCCGACTTGTTTATTAATTCAAACTGCTTTTTGCTGGTCTATTAGTTGCAAGGCTTCTTTTTTAATAATTGAGAAATATTGATGTAACAGCTTATAGCTATGATCTCTTATCGTAAATGGAGAGATCCCTAATATTTTCGCACATCTTTGTTGTGTTAATATGTTTTGTTTTTTTAAGGCCGATGCAATGACTCTATCTGCGCCGTATATTGAAGCTGCAGCAAGACCATAAGGCTGAACGCTAGTCTTTTTGTTTTTATGAACTTCTGAAAGCAATCTTTTAGCCAGGATATTGAGCAATGTTAAATATTTGTTGAAATCGATGTTATAATGGTTAACCACTAATTCTTGTATTTCCTGCGAATTATGGAGCTTTGAGATTAATCTAGGAAGATAGTCTGTCTCTTTCCTTATAAAAGAGTATTTCCGATGAATATTAAGTTCTCTTGCTAACGTCAATAAAGACTTATTAGTAACACGATGACCTCTTTCTGCAAATACTTGAATTAACTCATTTAATGTAACGGGAGCACGATTTTTAGCGTTTCTAATAACTAACAATAAGCATAGAGCACCCAGTAATACATGGTTTGTAAATTTTCTTTTTGAAGATTTGACTATTTTCCAATATGTGGTTAAAGTCTGTTCTTGTAGATCTTTTGGGATATTCAGCTTGTCGAATGCATATCTTAAACTATTGATTGCACTAATGTGTGATTGTTGCTTATGCAATTTCGAGGGTATATGGTATAATCTCTGTAATCTTTTGTATTTATTAATTACTTCGGGGGACAACCTAGAATTTCCAAAGTTTTCATGTGGACTAAATATGAAACTACCTAATTCACCAACATAATGGCCCTTACGTTTTTCACGCTCTTTCCATGAGACCGAAGCTAACTGTTTTTCTGGCGTCTCAGTAAGATATACTCTATCAAGAACTAATCCACAATTTGAACATACTAAATAACCATTAGATTCTATCGCTTTTCCGTTACATTCAGGACAATATAAGGAATCTGGGAATTCGTGTTCTATCATAATTAATAATATACGAATAACAGCCTTGACCCATTTTATAGCATGAAATCTGTTTAAGAGAATGTTTTCTTAATTTAAAATTAGGTAGTTATTCTGTGTAACTTATTAAAAAATAACTGAGAGGGGACACCAAAAGTAAATATGGATTTAAATAAAAAACTGACATCAGCTATGTACTGATTAAATCTTTTTTAAAAAGTTCATAAATTGCTTAAAAATAATAATTTTGAGGCACTTGATTTGATTTCGAAACTATTTGTAAGTATTAATTATTATTTTTTACTTATTACTTCTCTTGAATTTATTTTACCTGTTATTAGGTTTCAGTAGGCGTGTATAGGAATGTTATGATACCACGATATTGCTAATCTTAAGAGAAATAATGAGCTGGTGCGTTATTGTCTTTTATTTTAGCTCGTTTCTTGACTTTCTCTATCGCAATTAGGAAGTCTTTATGTTGTATTCTTACTCTACTATCCCTAACTGCTTGCATTCCTGCTTCCATACAAGCATTTTTTATATCTGCTCCGCTGAAACCTTCAGTTATTGATGCTAAGTTATCCATATCTACATTCTTAGATAAAGACATTTTTCTTGTATGGACTTTGAAGATCTCTTTTCTTCCTTCTAAATTAGGCAATGGAACTTCTATTAGTCTATCGAATCTTCCTGGCCTTATTAATGCGGGATCTAAAATATCCGGACGATTTGTCGCAGCAATTACTTTTACATCTCCCCTGTTTTCAAATCCATCTAGACAGCTTAACAATTGCATTAATGTTCTCTGTACTTCCCTGTCCCCACTAGTGGCTGTTTCCAATCTTTTACTGCCAATTGCATCGATCTCATCAATAAACAATATGGTTGGTGTTTCTTCTTGTGCAAACCTAAAAATCTCTCGGACTAATCTTGCACCTTCTCCAATAAATTTTTGGACTAACTCACTTCCAATAATCCTAATAAATCTTGCATCTGTTTCATGAGCCACAGCTCTAGCAAGTAGTGTTTTTCCAGTTCCAGGTGGCCCATGTAGTAATACTCCCTTGGGAGGATCGATACCTACTTTCTCAAATAGATCTGGACGCTTAATAGGCAACTCAACGATTTCTCTGAGTTCTTGGATCTGTTCTTTTAAACCACCTATGTCATTATATGAAACATTGGGTCTTTGTTCAATTTCCATCGCTCTTACTAAGGGGTCATGAGTTTCCGGCAAAACGTCCACAATTGCAAAAGACCTTTGATTCAGAGCAACTCTAACGTTTGGTCGCAGATCTTTTAAATTAACTTTCTTACTAATGCTAACAACCATCGTAGGTCCAGTAGTCGACCTTACTACTGCTGTCTGTTCATCTAAGACCTCAATTAGATGCCCTGTAAATAACGGAGGAGCTCTTAGTCTTTCTAATTCACTTCTCAAGTTATTTAATTCTCTTTGAAGACGGAGTCTTTCTCCTTCTACTACTTGCTTTTCTGTTTCCAAACGCTTTTTTTGTCTTTCCAAGTGTCGGGTATACGATAACAAGTAACTTGCATCGATTTCTTCCATCTCTTGGTCTATTTTATCGTCTTTTGATTTAGGAGGCATCTCGCATACCCTTTTTTCTCATATGAAAAAAATACTTTGTCCCTTAAAATAATTCTTGTATATAGAAATATTAAATTCATTCGGCAGAACTATCCTCTTTTTTCTCATCATTCTTAATCTCCCCCCATATTAGCTGAGGATTTTCTTTAAGAAATTCTAATGTAGCAAAACCTAAACTAACAATTAATGGCCCTGCAACAAACCCTCGTATTCCTCCGAAAGCGATTGGTGCCGCAATAAAAGCAATTAATGGAAGGATAAAATTAACTTCTCCATATTTAGAAGCAATTAAAGGAGTTAAAACAAATGTGGGTAATAGGAGAAGTAAAAGAACCCCACTAATTACAAGAAACATTGCGCTGCCTAAACCATATAATGAGTATGCAATTGAAGCGGCAGGTAAAAATACAAACGGGGAACCAAGTACTGGAAGCAAGGCAACTAAAAACGTTAATATTGCAAAAATAAAGGAAATCGGAATGCTGAATCCTGCGATCCAATATAAGAAAAAGGAGATAAATCCGATAATCGCTGAGGTTAAGATAGTACTGAAAATCATAGCGTCTAATAATTGTGCTACATGACTGTGATAGTCTTGAATAAATTCCTTAGTATCCTCAGGAATTTGGTCTATAATTAAGTGTAGGTCTTCTCTTGCTTGAGTTAAAGTATAGATATATGTTGCAACAAATAAGCTCAATTCTGCTAAGATTCTAAATGACTGATTCACTGCTCTTTTAGCATATCCTTCAAAAAAGCCAAAAACAGCAACAATAATATCTTCTCCGATTTGTGCCTTTACACCAAAAGGAGATAACAAAATATTCACTACATCATCTACGGCCTTTGCTATCAAATCAAAACTTATCTCTCCCCTAGCCATATCGATTATTGCAATTGTACTTACCCATCCTATCACAATAATTGGTACAAATACAAAAGCCATTACTAAGATGGCCCTATAGTTCTTGTTTTTTATTCTTTTCTCAAGGCGGTCATATAATGGAAAAGAGATATATGCAAGCCCTGCACCTACTAACAT
>JAMOVR010000209.1 GCA_027061945.1 Candidatus Heimdallarchaeota archaeon | reverse complement strand
TGTTTCCGTATAGTGCTACCACGGAAGAGGCGCTAATGATTCTTCCATATCCCTGTTTTATCATGTAAGGGGCAACAGCTTTCGTGCAGATAAAAGCCCCCTTCAGGTTGACGTCTATCACTTTGTTGAAGGCTTCCTCGCTCATGGTCTTTTCAATCTTTCCGTCCTTACATTTTACCAGAAGTGCATCCATGGTTATTCCGGCGTTGTTTATGAGGATGTCTATCTTTCCGGTTTCGGCCAGAATCTCCTTCACCGCCCTTTCAACGGATGAAGAGTCTGTTACATCCACCTTCTGGAATCTTATCCCTTCGTTTTCGGCAGGACAGGAGGGTGTTTCTATGTCCCATACGAACACTTTTGCCCCTTCTTGTGAGAACTTCAGGGCGGTGGCTTTTCCTATACCTCTTGCTCCCCCTGTAATTATTGCGGTCTTCTCTTTTAAGCGCATGGTTTTTTATTTACATGAAAGGTTGGGGATTGACAAATGGTGCTACCAAGTTTAAATAAACTTTCGCGTGAGCCGGAGTGGCGGAACTGGTAGACGCGCTATCTTGAGGGGGTAGTGGGCGGTATGCCCGTGCGGGTTCGAGTCCCGCCTCCGGCACCATAGTCGGGGCGTAGCTCAGCCTGGCAGAGCACTGGCATGGGGGGTCAGTGGTCGCCCGTTCAAATCGGGTCGCCCCGACCATTTTTGACTTTTTACTGGTGGTTTTCCTTTAGGGTTTCCTTTAAAAAGCGGGCAAATTCGTAGAGACTGTTGAATACAGGAACCTCTTTTTCTTCATTTGAGTTACAGGAATTTATTAACACTCCTTTCATTCCTGCATTTTGAGCGAATTCAATGTCAGATTGGGAATCTCCAACCATTATAGATTTTTCGAAATCTATTTCTGGAAAATCTTTTTTTGCTTTTAGTGCCATTCCTGTTTTGGGTTTTCTACAGTTACATGTCTCTTTTTCGTGGTCGTGTGGGCAGTAATATATCTTTGTTATCTCTATTCCATTTTTTTTGAGCTGTCTTAACATTTGTTTATGTATATTTTCCAGGTCTTGTTCAGTCATTAATCCTCTGCCAATACCTCTTTGATTGGTGACTATTATGATTCTGTCGAAAATTTCGGATAGTATTTTAAGGGCATCTATTGCTTTAGGTAGAAATCTAAACTGTTGCCAGTTTCTTACATAATCCCCTTCAATTTTTTTGTTGATAACTCCATCCCTATCTAAAAACAGGGTCCAATTTTGGTTGATATCAAAATTTTTGAAAATCTCTTTTTGCTTTTTCATAATCTTGCGGTATTCCTATGTCTATAAAATATTCATTAAAGGGTAATCCGTAGAATTTGTATTTTGGATAAAGTTTTTCCAGTAAATCTTTCTCAAATGAGAATGCTTCTGGAAAATCTAATGACGCTATGAAATCTGTGTTTATTATATAAATACCACCGTTGATAAATCCTTTTTGTCCCTCAATTTTTTCTCTAAACCCAATGATTCTATTATCTTTATCAATATCAACGGTTCCATATCGTCCAGCGTCTTCCATGAATTTAAGCGCTATTGTTATGTGTGAATGCTTAATGCTGTGAAGGTTATAGAGTTTTTTCAGGCTGATATTGAAGAAAGTGTCCCCATTTAATACGAAAATATCTTTCTCTTGGGTTAATTTTAAGGACTTTTTAATGGCACCTCCGGTGCCAAGTGGAGTTTCTTCTACAGAGTATAAAAGTTCTATTCCCTCCCAGTTTTCTTTGAAATAATCTCTTATAGTTTCCCATTTGTATCCTACAGATAGAATGACTCTATTTATACCTTGGTCTTTTAGGTAATTGAGTAGATATTCTAAAAAGGGTTTTCCGTTTACCTCTGCCATAGGTTTGGGAATGTTATTCAAGACCCTTCTCAATCTGGTTCCCAGCCCGCCTGCTAAAATTATTGCTTCCTTAGGCTTCATCTTTTGAATAATTTCTTCTCCACT
>JAMOVR010000208.1 GCA_027061945.1 Candidatus Heimdallarchaeota archaeon | reverse complement strand
ATGTTAGCCTAATAGATTATATATGGAGGATAGAGAGATGAATATCCTTAATGATTATAAGGATAAAGAAAGTTTAGTTATAGAAGGTTTACGCATATGTAATTCTTACAAAGAAAAAATTATATCTAATCCTCCAACGTGTGCAGCTCATGCGGGTGATGTTTTAATTGACACTTATTTACAAAAACTGGAAGAAATAATAAGAATAACCGCTTCTCTAGAACTTGTCGAATGTCTCTCTTATTTTTTGGAGCACGATCTTGAGGAACATCCAGATTGGTGGCATAGAGATCTCATTTTCAAAAGTATAGTTCAGGCTGGTTTTCCAAAGTGGGCGACTAATAAAATTTTACCCAATTCAATCCCGGATAATAAGCAAGATTACTACATAAAACTTTGTTGGCAAGCATTGATACCGCGCTACGATAAAAAAATAAAAGGGCCTTGGAAAGTCATTTCAGACAATACGTTCGAACTGCTTTATAAAACTGCAACTCACCAAACCCCTTGGGTTGACAAGAATGAATTATTAACAAATGTCAGGAAAGAACTTGATGCTTTTGTAGAAGATTTTCGTGTAAAAAATGGCGGCTCTTGGGATTTATCAATGGGAATTGGCTAACAATCGGCTGCAAGGGACGGCAAACAGCGTGGTTGTTTTCCAAAGGCCAAGCCCCGCACAACATGCAGTGGTAATTTAAGGTTGGTTGCTCCGCGTGTTTGCCGCCCCTGAGCCGTAGCGTTGTGTGTAAAAAACATAAATTTTCAGGCCACCTGTAATGATTGATGAGAAATATATTAGCGAGCTCCTTCGTTTAAAAGATGGGAGACTTTTTCATCGTGAAGGGCAAGAGCTAGAATTTAAGGAACAGTTCAACTTTGCTGGGTTGGCTGACTACTTCCGTGATTTCGCCGCATTTGCCAATAACCGGGGTGGCTATCTTATATTTGGAGTCAAGGATAAACCGAGAAAACTCATAGGGTTATCAGAAAAATCCAAAGAACAATTTGAAAAAATAGACCCGGAAAAAATTACAGGCTATTTACTAGAGATATTTTCAAGTGATATTCGCTGGGAACAAGCTTTAGTTAAATTACAAGGTATGTATTTTGGTGTCTTCAGAATACATAAAGCAGCAACTAAGCCTGTTATAGCAAGAAAAGATGAAGGTCGAGATCAAATTATTAAAAATGGAGATATTTATTATCGCTATGGAGGAAGAACCCAAAAAATCCTGTCAGCCGAGCTCGAAAGCATCATTAATAAACGGATTGAGCTAAATAATCAGCATTGGTTAGATCTTATGGCAAAAATTGGACGGGTTGGTCCTCATAATGCGGCTATACTTGATACCGAAAAAGGGTTAATTGAAAAAGCTGATAGTCGTATTTTTGTTCTAGATGAAGCTCTCGTTAAAAAATTGAAATTTATCAAAGAAGGGCATTTTGCAGAAAAAGAAGGAGCACAGACTTTAAAGCTTATTGGGGATGTAGTGCCAGTGGATAAAGTAGAGGTAATAAAAAAAGTAAGGGAACACCTTACAAAGGCATATCCCCTTGCAGCAATGGATCTATTAGAAGAGGTGAAAAAGAGAGTTCCGGGAACAAAGGCCAATCAAGTTTGGGATATTATAAAAGAAAACAAGCTAAAAGATAACCCAGATTATTCTGCTTATAATTTCAGAAATAAAAAACAAGAGGATAAGTATAGAGAGACAGGAATTCTTCCTTCAGGAGTTCCAAGTATCTATAATTATAATGCGGTTGATTTTATTGTAAATATACTAAAGAAAAACAAAAATATATAGAACCAACACACAACAAGGCGCTGCAGTGGACCGCCGAACCCGCTGCGCTTCGCTTGCGGGCCGTCGGCCACTGAGCTTGGTCGTTGGGCTTATTAAATACACAGGCAGGGAAAGCGAATGGAATCAAAAATTAAAGGCGCCTGGATAATTCATCACAGCAATAAGTTGAGTTCAGT
>JAMOVR010000207.1 GCA_027061945.1 Candidatus Heimdallarchaeota archaeon | reverse complement strand
CCCCGGGGCTAAATCCCAAAGAGGCGTGGAAGCAATATGCCTTATGTGCAGAATGCATCTTTGACCTTGAACGAGGTCGAAGAGCGCTTGATGAATTTTTAACTCATAGATTCTACGGCAAGGAGTTTTGGCTACTCCCTGTGGCTACAGAAAATCTGGAGGATATCCTCGATCGTTTCCGTCATTTTAAGGAAGCCGGCGGAAAAGTTTACGGAACAAGCTACGAATCCCTGGAGGATAGACTTCTTTATGAAGCCTCACAGCAGGTCGGAGCACTCTTTTACCATTTTGTATTCTTTCAAAAAGAACAAAAAGCCCTACGTATATTGCTTCATCTTGAGGAAATGCTGCCCTCGGTCCTAGGGCGTTACGTAAATACCAAAAATGAAGTAGAAAGACGTTTTGGGGAATCCATAGAAGAAGCCTTTCCTAATACCGAAAAGCTCGCCTTCAATTTTTTCTCTTCACCATATCTTCGTGCCACGCAGAAAAAGCCTGGATTTACAGACAAAGACTTTTTTATGCTTGTGGATAAAGTCTTTAGAGAGGCACCAGTGGACGAGAGTTATCTGATAATACGAGCCATTTCCCGCATCGGAAACGATTTTCTCAAAGCCGGTGAAAATACGGGAATCCCTCGTCAATCCGTCCTGGAAACACTGCTTTCCCTGGAATTTCTTCTTGAATGGGGTGTGCTTAAACGAAAAGTCGCATCAAGCCCTGGAGGTCAGAATATGGAACATACATCTTTTCGGGAGTTTTTCGAGGAACACGGAGATTTTTTTAATCACCCCGCCAAGAGGGGCCTTGTCCTGCTGGGTGTTTTAACGCAGAAATTTCTCAACTATCAATACAGCACAAGGGGTTCTACACCTTTTCTGAAAATGCTCAAAAATTTGCGTCTTGATCAAAAAGACATCCAGAAACTTTTTGTAGGACTGCAAAACAAAATGAACGAATACGGCATAGGCCATTATTGGTCGAAAATCCGCGAAGGAGTCAGTCTGAGCCTCATTGAAGCTGGGGATCACTGGCCGCTTTCTCCGGAAGAGATTGGATTTTATTTAGCTGTAGGTATGTCTCTTCATAAACACCCGGTTTTTGAAGAGACCAGAGCCGAAGCGACCGAAGAATAAGTTTCTTTAATAAAGGAGGAAAGGTCATGGATATTATCAAAAATCGTTCTGAATTTCTATTTATTTATGACGTAAAGGATGCCAATCCGAACGGCGATCCATTGGACGAAAACAAACCCAGAGTCGACGACGAGACAGGGCAGGTGATTGTTACAGATGTGCGTCTCAAACGCACCATAAGAGATTATTTTTTAAAACTTATTGAACAAGAAGATAAGCGTTTGTCTAATCAAGACATCTTTGTAAAAGAAGTGAGAGATGAAGCAGGATATTTATATGATGCTAAAGAACGAGCGCGACAGTTTGTGGGAGATAAAATGGGAAAGTTTTATGAACTTAAAGAATTAGTTCGTAAAGGTGTAACCCAAAAATGTTTAGACGTAAGATTATTTGGTGCCGTAATTCCAATTGAATTTCAAACAGAAAAAAATAAAACAGAAAAAGGTTCTATTATTTTGACAGGTCCTGTCCAGTTTCGTTTTGGATGTTCTATGCATCGAGTTGAGGTTAGATTAATTAAAGGAACAGGCGCTTTCGCTTCAAAGTATGACGACAAAAATAAAAGTCCACAATTTACTTTCCGCGAAGAATGGATTGTCCCTTATGCGCTTATTGCCTTTCATGGCGTGGCTAACGAATACGCCGCAAAAACCACACATCTTACGGAAGAAGATCTGAACCTCATGCAGGAAGCCATGTGGAAGGGCACCAAAGATCTTATTACACGTAGCAAGTTTGGCCAAATGCCGAGACTTCTTCTCCGCATTGTCTACAAAGAAGGGGAAGATTTTTATATTGGCGAACTCGATAAGTTGGTGGAATGGAACCCCAAGGCCAGCCTTCGCGAAGA
>JAMOVR010000206.1 GCA_027061945.1 Candidatus Heimdallarchaeota archaeon | reverse complement strand
CCCGTTATTATCTATCTTGCGCATACGAAATTCCAGATCAAACAGGCCTTTCATCTTCATGACTTCCTCACTATTCTTTATTATTTCAGTGAGTTATTATACATCATGCCAGTCAAGATTGTTCTTTTTTCTAAATAATTTTTAGAGATTCCCTCATGATAGATCCTAAATGGCCAATCTCTTAGACTGAAGAGACTGAAATTTTTTATCCATGTGGTAATCTTTTCTAAGGGTTCGAAATTTATATATACTTGGATAGCCTATTTCCAAAGTCTGTCTCGACATTCGGGCGTCTTTAGTCAAGTAGATGCGTCCACCATAACGCATGACGATCTGATCAAGTGCGTTTAGTAGTTTAAAAACTCCCTTTTCCATTTTAAAATCAAGGGCAAGAGAATATCCTTCTAGAGGAAAAGACAGCCAATTGCCATTTGCGGGTCCGTGGAGTTTTAGTACGGCAAGAAATGGGCTTTTGCCATATCTGGAAATGGTCAATAATATCTCTTCTAGTCCTAGAAAACTGACCTCTTTAGGTAAGATAAATTGGTATTGCAAAAACCCGTTCTTGCCATAGATACGATTCCAGTTGCCTATGGTATCAAGAGGATAAAAAAAGGTGTCTAAATCCACTTTTTTCTGCAAATTTTCTCTATTACATTGATGGTAGTACAGGTGGTTGAAAGTTTTGATAGACCACTTATTTAGTGTAAAGGTAGGTAGATAAAATGGTATGCTAAATTGAGATCTCGAGGGCAGCTGCAAGTCACCATCATTCAGGAAGTTCCCGACCATAATTAAGGAGCGTCCCAAGGCATTTCCCTGAGCTAGACAGTCCATCCAGGCTACCGAATATGGTTCCTTTTTGTTGGCTTCAAAAAGTTCAAAGGTTTCCAAAAGATTTCTGGTTTTGAGGATTTTTTGGCAAATGTAACAAGAATTGATCTTCTTTAGATATATCTTGGCATCTAGTATTACTCCTGTAAGCCCCATTCCCCCACATGTGGCATTCCACAGGTCTGTAGTTGTATCCTTAGTACAAGCCACAACTTCTCCATCAGGCAACATAATGCGGAATTCTTTTACATAGTTGCTGAAGCAGCCATCGATATGATGATTTTTGCCATGTACGTCTGAGGCTATAGCTCCCCCAACTGTGATGAGCTTTGTGCCTGGTGTGATTTTCAAAAACCATCCTCTTGGCACAAAGGCCTCGAGAATTTCTGATAGTATTACCCCTGCCTGAACGTGTAATAATCCTGTCTTTTCGTCAAAGTCTAAAAAATAGTCCCTTGGTCGTCCATCTAGAACATCTTTGTTTAAAGAACAGTCACCATAGCTTTTGCCATTACCCCTTGAGATGAATGTCTTGCGGTTTGTTAAAATCTTTCTCAGGCTATTTTCTTTACGGAAGCGAATTATATTACATCTGATTTTAGGATAGAGTCCCCAAGAAGTACAAATCATTGGGTATGCTTTACGCTAGCATGAAAGACACTGTTGACATTTAAAAAGAGCAAAAATTTTAGGAAAAACTATTTTTTTCTGACCTTGACCCTTTCAACAATTTTTCTGTAATAGAACTGATTAACTTCTAGATTGACAGGTCTTTTTCGCATCATGTTCATCTTGGTAACAATGACATTTAACTTTGTTACCTGACGGTAACGCTGTTTCTCATCTTCCAGGCTTTCCAGCAGATCCACAGCCTGTTTGATTTCCTTTTCAGTTTGCAATTCAGGGGGCAAAAAACCGGCATTTTTTAAAATCTTATATGCCATCCTGAGATCTTCCGGAATCATTGAGTCGTCTTCAAAAACAAGGGGTTTGCCTTTACCTGGTAAATTGTCAAATTGACCTTGCTGTATTGCTTTTTTAATTCTTTTTTCTGCAATGAGATGAAAAGCGTACATAAAAATCACCCCTGATAAAAGGCAGCCTTAATTAAAAGACATGTTATCATAATATGGTATGTATTTCCAGTTAAGT
>JAMOVR010000205.1 GCA_027061945.1 Candidatus Heimdallarchaeota archaeon | reverse complement strand
CATCTTAGTTTTTACAGGAAACATTTTTTTGGGAATCAGGATATTTGCACTATTCAAGAAATATCGTTTGCCTGTATCATAAAAAAAACATAACTCTGAAGAAATAAATTTATATACAAGTTTCTCATCTGTTCGATATAATTCTTTTGGAGCTACCTGCTGGTACAAAGACAAGTCTGACGGGATGAAAGACGATGCCGGTTTTAAACCTTTTCTTGTTATATCAGAACCTTTATAAACAGGAATATACCCTTCTCTATACTCATTTATTATAAATTTCTTATTATTTCCAGTGACAATTCCAAGTGCCCACTTGGCATTACCCTTTAATGTTATATGGGGAATTGAAAACACATGTGATATAACTTGCTCCTCATCATATGAACAGTATAAATTGATTATTTTTTTCGGGTTATTGCGAAAAGAACTTATTTTTCTCGTGAATATGTTATCTTGATAACGACATTCAACATTAGATTCAGCATCGCAATATCTTTTCGTCAAAACTAAACCTTGCGCTTTAGTAACAAGCCCTTTAAATGGCTTACCATAGTCAGTAACACGCTTTATTCTATATCGCAACGCTTCGGATCGGACCTCCTCAAAAGCGGCTATATTAAAAAATGCTTCAGGCAACAGCAATCCAATCGTTCCATCGTTTTTCAGCGATTTCATGCAAGCGAAAAAGAAAAGCGACGAAGTATCCAAAGATGATTTAATACCAAAGCAAGCAGCCAACTGCTTTTTTTTGCATACAGGAAGTTTTTTCCCCCACGGTGGATTTGTGAAGATGCAGTCAAATCTAGTATTTTTCCCCAAAGCTACCATTTCAAGAAAATCTGCAACCTTAATATTATCACTTCTATATCCAGTTTTTTCATATATCCTTTTTTTAGTAATTTCTACAGCAATAGGATCGGTATCATATCCATAGACATTCATTGGTTTTATTCCAGCTTCCAAGACAGCAACAACAAAATTACCAGATCCGCAACATGGATCGCAAAAAACAGCACTATCTAAATCAATTTCAGAAAAATCGATTAAGTCATTAACAATATCAACCGGTGTATAATAAATGCCTTCCATATTTCTAAATGATTCTGACAAACTATTTTCATATTCTTGTGCCAAAGTTGACAAATCAATGATATTGTCTTGATTTAATCTTTTTAAAAATGATTCAGTTATTCTGGAATGATCGTGTGAATCTTTTTGGGATTTATTAGCTCTTTTGTTTAGTTTATCTTTTCCTACAATCTCTTTGCGAAATTTTTCCAGTGATTCTATTGACACATAATTTTTTCCTGCTTTCTGTAAGTAACCTGTTTTAATCCAATTTCTAATCGTTGCGGTAGATACACCAAAATACAATGCGGCTTCACCGACTGATATTTTTAGAGGTTCAACCTCTCCAAAAAGATTCATCTGTTGCGCAATAGTCATGGCTTTAACCTCAGATCAATAATCCTCTCTTATTCATATACAGCAAATATTTCGCTTCAGCCGCGCTGCCCTTTGCTTCGTCAGCAAGCCCCCGGGTATATGCGTGCATATATTCTTTATAAGCTATTATGCCTTAGCGGTTTTCTTTTTCAGCTCCTTCAATCCATATGGGCAAACTGCGGAGCAAATTCCACAGTTGCGCCCATTGATACTAGTTATGGCCTTCCCCCGAATGAAGTTGATAAAGTGACATTGCCATAAACACACTTCATCCAGAGGATGCCAAGATGAGATTTTACAATCAACAACACAAGTACTATTGCGGCATAGATCTGCACGCCAGGAAAATGCAAGCTGGCTATCGGACTTTTGCGCCCGGCACCACATTCCGTTTGTCCTTGGACACGCATTATACATGAAGGCCATTCATGGCGACAAAACAAAAAACGACAAAATCGATTCCTATAAAATTGCACGCCTGCTCAAAGGCGGCAATTTCACCATCCAAGATCAATCCCCGGCACGGGCCAGAATCCTGGTATTGGTC
>JAMOVR010000204.1 GCA_027061945.1 Candidatus Heimdallarchaeota archaeon | reverse complement strand
CCCTAATAATCCTCCCAGTAGATGGGGGGGGATTCGTAGTTGGCGCATAGAATTAAAATCTTCAGACTGTAGGGTTAAAATTTGGTCTGAGCGCGGAACGGGTGTTTATTTACATTTAGCCCCCCTTAACGAACAGATTTATTTTAGCATTAGTACTTTAATCTATTACGTCACCACTGAAAATGAATTTATTTCAACTTTTTCAGGAAATGAAGATTTAACAAAGAAACAACAATTCAAGAGATTAGCAGGATTGCTGGAGCAGTACCTTGACGATATTCTTCCATATTTAACTGACGATTTTGAAAAAAACAGAGAGGAATTACTCAGGGCTGCTAAAATGGTTGCTGCTTTAGAAATGAAAAGATATTATTAATTCCACTTATTACTGGTATGATTTTAGGGGAGGCTTACACTATGACAAAAAATAAAAATTATTTCAAAAAAATTTTGGAACAACAAATAGAAAAAAACGCTCAACTAGGAAAAGGAAATTCCCCGTATGGAGGAAACATCTTACCTATCCTTAGAATATATGAAAATCTTACATCTTTTGAGGAAAAGATGTCGTTTCAAGAAGCATTAACGGATTTATTAAAGAATTCAAATGAAGAAAAAAGACGATTTGCCGTAACGGTATGTACCGGCTTTATTGATTTCAGAAAAACTATCTGATATCACTAAGCGAGCGGACAATGCATCACCAACCCGCAGACGTGGAACTGTTGTCAAAGGCACACTCGGAAGTGAAGCACACATCACAGTTACTTGACACAACCAAAAGGAGACCTAATATATGTATCCTTTTTTATTGAAACAGAACACTAAGTTAGTGTCTATAATAATCGTAGTCTTTATTTTAAGTGGATGTGGGACAGCTCCCACTGCAAAAGAGGAAGATTCAACGAAACAATCATCTCTTATGGTTTTGATCCCAGCAGGTTATTTCACAATGGGGTTCGATGTGGATGGGAATTCTCAAACGTATTCGATATGGCTAGATGATTACTATATAGACAAGTATGAAGTGACAAATGCTGCTTATCAACGCTGTGTTAATGAAGGTGGCTGCAAACCACCTCCTGAGGAAAAAGAACTGAATGAGTATTCCAGAAAAGAGTATTACGAAAACCCTGCATTTAAGTATTACCCTGTGATTTATATCAATTGGGAGAATGCCAACGAGTATTGCAATTGGCGTAATGCTCGCCTCCCAACTGAAGCAGAATGGCAAAAGGCTGCAAGAGGAACAGATACGCGCATTTACCCTTGGGGAAACGCAAACCCCACATGCGATTTTGCCAACTACGGCGTTGCAGAACGGACATGTTCCCCTCTTCCTCATTTAGCGCAAGTAGGAAGTCACCCCGCGGGAGTCAGCCCCTATGGAGTTCATGATTTGGCAGGTAATGTTGAGGAAATGGTTGCGGATTGTTATATAGAAAACCCGTCTAATTATCTAAGTGAAAACGCAAAAAATCCAATAGCTCCGGAAAATCAAAGTTGTCGTCATGTCATCCATGGAGGGTCATTTTTTCTTGACGGACTTAATTTCTTAGAAATAAACACTCGAACCAGCATAAACCCGGAATATAGTTCGTTTACATTAGGGTTTAGGTGTGCCGTATCTCTCACACCATAGCTAGAGCCGACCTACAAACGTGGACCCGCTACGTCTTTCATGTCTAAACTTCCTCAAAGATTCTTACCGTTGACCGAACAGACCATCTCAATAACAAATTGCAAAAGGATTAAGCATGTTTAAACCCAAAAAACTGAGAAATGCAAATAAATGGGTCAATGAGTTTTTTTCTTCTTTTTTCTGCGAAATCAGCGAAATCTGCGGATAAAATTTCAGAAAATTCCCTTATCCATAACTCAGCTTTAACTCTTGCTCCCTTTGTCGCTTTTGTCCCCTTTGCCTCCCATCCAAAAATTGACGCATCCCCATCTCTCTGGTATACTAGCCCGCTGGAGCGTTGTACCCTTCGCT
>JAMOVR010000203.1 GCA_027061945.1 Candidatus Heimdallarchaeota archaeon | reverse complement strand
AAAGAATGTTTTTAATAGCATTCTTAGAAGGAATTGCATTAGGACTTATTGTAACTAGAGTTAAATTGCTTCCAGCAGTCGACAAGTGGAACCCAATAATAATGGCTTATCATCACATACTTTCCTTTATTATTTATGGAATGCTTACATATCTCTGCTTTAAAGAAGTCTTTAGAACCAAAACTAAAAAAGTGAGATATGGCTTAGGATTCATTGGAACTTTCGCAGTAATTCAGATGTTTGCTTTTCTAGTTCTATTTAAAGGACTTATGTATTACTATGCGAACGCTGAGCTCGATGCTTTATATTTATTAGTGTTTACCGTAGTAGAGTTATTAGCGGCGATTTTCGGATATTTAGGATACACTATGCCTAAATGGTTAGTTAATATTTTGAAACTAGAGAGTTAAAAAGGTGATTAAAATGATAACAGTACAAAATGGAATTCCTTTATCAAGTATTATTATTGTTTTTATTTCAGCAATTTCTTTCACAATAATTAGCTTGTTGCTTGTTAAAAAATACATTGAGAAACCAAGCATACCTCTTAGATACTTAATGCTTAGTATGATAAGCTATGCAATATCTGCTTATGTTTACGGAACAGGTATATTAATGGATTTTTTAGGTATTAGTATAAAACCAGGCACAACTAATATTTATCTGACAATGATGTTAGAGTTTATTTTTATAGCTTTAGGCAATGTTTTTCTAGTAGTATTCATGACTTATGTTTATCTCGATGCAAATAACCAAGTGTTAATAATAATGACTGCGTTAAACTCATTGTCTATTGGATTATTCATCCCAAATGTAAAATACGTGGTAACTGTAAAGGACGTTAATTTTTATTTCCCATACTTCATCATTATCTCTTTGATTACTTACGGGGTATTCATCTATAAGAACCAACAAGCAATAAAATCAACACAAAATAAGAACGTAATAATTGGCTTTAGGTTCATGCAACTGTTTGGATTGTTTATTATTCTGAGTTTTCTTGGATTTACGAACAATATCAGATCTATTCTTAGACATAATCTATTTTTCAACGTGTTTTTCTATTTTGGATATCTAATGTTTACAATTACAGCAATAATGGCATATTTAGGATTTATTCTTCCATCCTTATTGCTAAAAAAGAAAGAGAAATAATTAATCTAAATTAAAAAATTGATCATTTATTTTTTATTTTCATTTCTTGTTTTTACAGCACTGTTCTTGTATAGATAAATGTTTGTATTAAAATAGCACCCATAAAAATCGAGATCAGACTGTTAATAAATAACCATAATCTTGTAGCACGCACACTTATTGACTTTTTCCCGATCATTACGAATGAAAAGTGAATTGTATATGTACCTCCAAAATGATAGGGGTCTTTTGCGTCTCCACTAAGCCCACTAATAAACCATAATATTAGACTCTTGATCTTTCCTAATGGGGTGTCACTTTTTTTGTATGTGGGAAATAGGTCTAGTAGTAGATGTGATCCCAGTCCCATTGAGAAGAAACCCATTAACGGTAGTAAAACATTGTAGGATGGATGTGTCCATATCATCGTAGCTGTAATTATAGTTACGATGATAGAGCTGTGAAAGAACCAATCCCTATGATCTATATGCCCTTCAAATATTTCTAGTTTGTCTAGATCTGGGAATTCTGCTCCAAAAAGTGCCAAAAAAAGTGCTTCTATCAGCCATGCTATGTCTGTAACTTGAAAAATAAAACTATTAGCATAGTATAGCCATAAAAGAATTATCACATAAGTAATAAAACCGCCTGTTACGTGCCAAGTACGATTTGCCATTGATTATTGCTGTCATTTTTCAGTTATTTATTCTTAGTGTACTTACATACTTTAAGAAACGATTAAAGAATATTACTTAGGCAAGAAATCAATAAGGCAAGCTGAGTCAGTTCACCTTTAGCTCTTGTTCTGTGGAGATAAAAACTCTCTTTCGGATAATTTTTTACAAAGAAATGGTCTCAGGACAACTATTTTCTAAGAAGAAAAGATCCCTTACGAAAACAAGAGGTAGTTCACTTATGCAGTAAAAAACGTTCTTTTTATAGGTAAAATGTTTGGTTCTGTTTTAAAAGCTCTTTAAAATCTTTACTAAGTTGCCCATATATATGAGTTCCTACCCAAGGTCTTATTACAGAATCAATTTTTTCCCAATTAATATTTCCAGCATCTAAATATTTGAATATCGATGCATATTCAGGGTTATTTGTTATCTTGAAAACTTCGTCTTTAAAAACATTGATTTTACGAACTGTTAAATTATTATTAGATTCTAAATCATTAGGAGTATTAATGTTTTTGAGAACATGAATTGCTTGTTCTACAACTCTTAATAACGCAATATTTTTCCCTGCTAAGAATATATCAGAAGCCCTTATCTTAAGACCATACTGCTGTTTTTTCTTGATAATAAAAATTAGTTTCTTAAGACGTTTCTCGCGTTCTTTTACGGCAACATTTAGTGTAGATACATAGCCACTTTTGTCTATAAAACTCGCAGTGTCGTTTTCCTCTTCTATCAATTCTAATAATGCTTGGTAATGAGAAGGTATCAAGTTAGGAGTGTCTACAGGCTTGATAATTAATTTATTATTTGTAGCATATTTTAATCCTGATAAAAAACCGTTGAGGGGACCAATATTGCCCAAAAAATATACTTCATCAAGTACAATTCTTATTGTTGTAATATCTTCTAAATAGTTATTTAATAGTTCTTGAGTCTTTTTTCGTTGTTCTTGATCGTGTACTGTAACGATTATTTCTGAACACGTTTGGGGTAGATTTCTTATTGCTTTTACTATTAAAGGGGTGCCTTTATATTTTAAGAACTGTTTTGTTGGAAAATATGAAGAAAGTCTTTTACCTTTACCCCCAGAGAGGATTACCCCAGTACAACACATGTATTTATAAATAACTTTTTTTTATTTAAATAAGGTTTGTCGTTAATAGTCAGATATAGTGTGAAAAAACATAAGTGCAGAAGTATACTTCCTTTTTAGAGGAGAGTCACCAAAATACTTTAGAAAAAAAAATCCTAAATTGTCGTTAATGGTTTTGGACACGATTCCGTCTGTCGAAGACATTATTTCGAGATTTCCTCGAGAGAAGTCTTCATTAATTAATATTCTTAACGAAATTCAAAGAGTTTATGGCTATCTTCCTAGAGATGCATTAGAAAAAGTATCTGAGGAACTACGACTGTCAATGACACATATTTATGGCGTAGTAACTTTTTATCATAAATTCAAGTTACAAAAGCCCGGTAAATATCATATTAATATTTGTAAAGGCACCGCTTGTTTCGTTAAAGGTTCATCTATGATTTCTGATACTTTTGAAACTGAGTTGGGGATCAAAAAAGGAGAAACCACACCAGATGGGCTTTTTAGCATGGATGAAGTTGCTTGTTTAGGATGTTGCGCATTAGCTCCTGCTATGGAGATTAATGGAGAAGTTCATGGTAAACTTACGCCCAGGAAAGTAAAGAGAATAATTAAACGTATATTAAGGGATGAGAAAAATGACGCTTAAATCGAGAGTAAAAGTCTGTTTGGGAACCGCATGTTTGAGTGCTGGCGCCAGAAAAGTAAAAGAAACATTAGAAAAGGAATTAGGGGGGGAAGTAGGGGTAGATTTTAGCGGTTGTCATGGTTTTTGTAGTCAAGGCCCTTTAGTTGTTGTTGACGACTATTTTTATACTAACGTTGATGAGAAAACTGCAATAAAAATTGCTAGGGAACATATTATTAATGGTAAACCGTTACAGAAATATTTCTATAAAGAACCACTTAGCGGTAGGCCAATAGAAAAACATGAGGATATTCCATTTTATAAGAAACAGACAAGGATTTTATTAGAATATTGTGGAAAAATTAACCCAGAAAGTATTGAGGACTATGAGGAGATAGGTGGGTATCAGGGCCTTAGAAATGCGTTGAAAAAAACTCCTGAAGAAGTGATAGAACTTATTAAGGCCTCAGGCCTTAGAGGAAGAGGTGGTGCAGGATTTCCAACGGGAAAGAAATGGGAACTTACGAGGAAAGCGAAAGGGAATAAAAAGTTCGTAATTATTAATGCAGACGAGGGCGATCCAGGAGCATTTATGGATGGGGCTTTGTTAGAGGCAAACCCGCACTCTGTTTTAGAGGGGCTTATTATTGGCGGGTACGCTATTGGAGCAGAAAATGGAATTATTTATATCCGAGCAGAATATCCATTAGCAGTAAAAAGATTTAGAAAAGCAATTGAAGATGCTAGAGAAAAAGGATATCTTGGAAAAAACATTCTACGCTCAGGATTTAATTTTGACGTGACAATATACGAGGGCGCGGGGGCATTCGTTTGTGGAGAAGAAACTGCAATGATTAAGTCAATAGAAGGCGAGAGAGGGCAACCAGTACCAAAGCCGCCGTTCCCCGCTACCTCTGGATTATGGGGATATCCAACAAATATTAATAATGTTAAAACATGGGCTTTTGTTTCTTGGATACTCAAAAATGGTGTTGAAAAGTTCCGTAAGTATGGGACAGAAAGATCCCCCGGCACAGCATTATTTTCTTTGACGGGGAAAGTAAAAAACACAGGGTTAGTAGAAGTACCAATGGGCACTACTCTTCGAGAGATAATCTTTGATATTGGAGGAGGTATAGAACGCGATAAAAAATTTAAAGCTGTCCAAACAGGGGGACCTTCAGGAGGTTGTATTCCTGAAATATTGCTTGATACGCCAGTTGAGTATGAGACAATGGCTGAAGTTGGTTCTATAATGGGTTCTGGTGGAATGGTTGTAATTGATGAAGATACTTGTATAGTTGATTTTGCCAAATTTTTCCTATCTTTTACACAGAAAGAGTCTTGTGGAAAGTGTACTCCATGTAGGGAAGGAACTTACCAAATGTTAAAGATCTTGGAAAAAATAACACATGGAGAAGCAACGATGCAAGATTTAGAAAATCTTGAGGAATTAGCTCATGTGGTACAGGATACCTCATTATGTGGGCTTGGTAAAACCGCACCAAATCCTGTTCTTTCGACTCTGAAATATTTTAGGGATGAATATATAGAGCATATAGTAGACAAAAAATGTAGGGCGCACGTTTGTCCTGGGCTCTTTAAACTGTACATCGACCAAGAAGCTTGTAAGAAATGCGGTCTTTGTCAAGATGCATGTAATTTTGATGCGATTCCAGGAAACAAAGAGGAGGGTTTTGTAATATTAACAGATAGATGTGTAGGTTGTAAAGCATGTATTTTAGCATGTCCTGTTGACGTGATACATTATATGGACTGATTTTAGGGGTGATTATTAATGAAGGATGAAAATAATAAAATAAAGATTTTTATTGACGGAAAAGAAGTGGAAGCAAACAAAGAAGATACTTTTCTAAAAGTTATTCAGAGGGAAGGATTTTATGTACCAACATTATGTTATGAAAAAGACTTAAGACCCTCGGGTTCCTGTCGATTATGTATCGTAGAAGACGAAAAAACAGGAAAAGTTTTTCCTTCTTGTACTACTCCCGTTTATGATAATGCTTCAATAATGACAAATAGTGAAAAGCTGAGAAAATCTCGAGAGACCCTTATTGAACTTATTCTTTCATATCATCCACTTAATTGCATGGTATGTGAAAAGGATGGAAATTGTGTATTACAAGACTTAGCTTATGAGTATGTACCAGCAGAGAAACTAAAAAAATACCAAGCTCCGCCTAACAAAGGTTATCCAAAAGTACTAAAAAACGATTTTTTCACTTTAGACTACGAATATTGCATTAAATGTGGTAAATGCGTACAAGTTACACAAGAATTACAGTTATGTAATGTTTTAACTATGCAAGGGCGTGGAACTGATGTTTATCCAACACCTGGTTTCGACATGACATTTGATGAGGCAGGATGTGTAGGATGTGGAAATTGTGTAGCGGTTTGTCCTGTTGCAGCACTAGTACCAAATACTTTGTATCATGCAGGAAGAGAAAAAAACTTTGAGAGAACAGTTACTACATGCACGTATTGTGGTGTTGGTTGTCAATTAGAACTAGTTACACATAAAAAGACGAACAAAATCGTTTACGTTGATTCTTATAGAGATGCAGTAGTAAATGGCCTTGCACTTTGTGCTAAAGGAAGATATGGTTTTGACTTTGTTCATCATGAAGACAGAATAAATACCCCTTTCATAAGAAAGAATGATGTTTTACAACCAGCCTCATGGGAAGAAGCATTTGACTTAATAGAAAAGAAATTTCGCGATATTTATGAGAAACACGGATCAGAAGCATTTGGCTTTTTAAGTAGTGCAAAGTGTACTAATGAAGAAAACTATTTAATGCAAAAACTTGCGCGTGCGGTATTTAAAACAAATAATGTTGATCATTGTGCAAGATTATGCCATGCTTCTACAGTAACGGGATTAGTTAACACGTTTGGTTCTGGAGCAATGACGAATAGTATTCAAGACTTAACTAACGACGCGGAAGTCATATTCATTATTGGTTCGAATACCACAGAGGCACATCCAGTAATAGGAATTAAAATAAAAAAAGCTGTTGTTGAAGGAAAAACAAAACTTATTGTTGCAGATCCGAGAAAAATTGAGTTGGCAGATTATGCAAAAATTCATTTACAGCAAAGACCTGGGAGCGATTTAGCATTAATCAATGCAATGATAAAAGTTATTCTCGAAGAAAACTTAATTGATGAAGAGTTCATCAAAGAAAGAACAGAAGGGTTTGAAGAATTAAAAAGAGAGATGGAAAATGAAAAAGTTGACGTTTTGGCAAAAATAGCAGGGATCCCAGAAGAAGAAATCAGGAAGGCGGCAAGACTTTATGCTTCTGCACATAGTGCTGCAATCGTTTATGCAATGGGTATTACACAACACTTTACTGGAACCTATAACGTAATGGCTCTTGCTAATCTTGCTATGATTACAGGGAATGTAGGTCGTCCAGGTACCGGAGTAAATCCATTAAGAGGACAAAATAACGTTCAAGGAGCTTGCGATCTAGGAGGACTTCCAGATGTCTACCCGGGATATCAAAAAGTTTCAGATCCCAAAGCAAAGAAAAAATTTGAGGATGCATGGGAAGTAGAAACTCTCAATCCTAATCCTGGTTTAACGTTAGTAGAAATGATGGACGCTGCTTTAGAAGGGAAAATCAAGGCCATGATGATCATGGGAGAAAACCCTGCATTAAGTGATCCTAACGTAAGTAAAGCCCGCAAGGCATTGCAAAACTTGGAATTTTTAGTTGTTGCAGACTTATTTATTTCGGAGACGGCAAAGTATGCAGACGTTGTTTTACCCGCAAAAAGTTGGGCTGAAAAAGACGGTACTTTTACCAATACTGAAAGACGCGTGCAAAGAGTCCGCAAAGCTATAAAACAGATTGGAGAAAGAAAAGCAGACTGGGAAATTTTAAATGAACTACTTATTCGTTTCGGGTTCAAGAAGAGATATTCACATCCTTCTGAGATCATGAAAGAAATCAATGAGGTCACACCAATCTATGCAGGAATTACTTATGATAGAATTGACAAAACTGGGTTACAATGGCCATGTAGATCTAAAGACGATCCTGGAACACCAATATTACATGTCGACCAGTTTACTCGCGGTAAAGGAAAAATTATTCCTACTAAATATTTGGATCCCGCAGAAATGCCAGATGAGGAATATCCTTTAATATTGACTACTGGCAGAAACTTATTCCATTTCCATACTGGAGAAATGACACATCGTTCAAAAGGCCTACATAATAGAAGGCCTTATGAGACTTTAGAGGTAAATATTAAAGATGCTGAGGAATTAGGGATCAAAAATGGAGATAAGGTTAAACTCTCGTCTAGAAGAGGACAGATTG
>JAMOVR010000202.1 GCA_027061945.1 Candidatus Heimdallarchaeota archaeon | reverse complement strand
CGACTATTTATTCTGTTTTGACAAGAATGATATTTCTCATAATAAGCCTTATTATTTTTTATTAAATGCTAACATGAAATCATCCATGTTTTTTTCCCAAACCCAGAAACACCTCATCGCACACGTAAATATTTACACAAAGTAAGATCAGTTTTGACAGGAATATAAAGTATTCTTTTATGCTTAATGGAGAATCATCAAATATTAAATAGAATAATCTCAACATATTGACAACATAACAATTTTGTCAATAATAAGAAGGATGACTTTGTTACTCCTCCAAAAATGCGTAATATACTTCTTGAATTTTCTCAAGTTGAAGATAAGGCAGAAAACATTTATTGAATAAAACTATTGTAACAAATAATGAGGAGTTTAATAAAATTTTTAAGAAATATTTTAATAAATAAGTTATTTATTTTATTTATTATTAATAGCGTTACAACAGCCCAAGAAGTGCCGGATAATCTGCTGTATGGTCACGCAAGGCTTTTCTTCAACGATATGTTACTAATCGGAAACCATAAAATTCTTTGGGCCAAAGATAAATGGCACGAGTCAAAGCGAAAAATGTATCTTTTGGATAATACAAACCAGATAAGAGATACTATGAAATGCAGTGCCATAGAAGATATCATCACGTTGGATGATTCTACTTTTCTAATCTGGGACTTAAATTATGAGGTTGTAATACAAATCAAGGATAATAGATTTGATGTAAAAAAAGTATTTTCAATATTTCCATCATTTGAAAACCGTTATGGTTTAGATATACTTATTGACAGATATATGATCGGCAAAAAATATCTTTCAAAACCGGATTGTGAAGTCTTTAATGCAGCAATCATTAATAACATCTTACTGCCCGTTATTCAGACAGTACCCAATACATATGAAAAAAAATTATATAATTTATCATCAAAAGATACAATTACAATTATTACAATAAATTGTCCACATAATATAGTTCTAAATCAGGAGCAGGAGAAAATATTTCAAGAAAATCTAAAAAATATAAATATTAAGCCTTTTACTCTCATTGATAAGCGTTACACCTGCCATAGCCGGACACGAGAATATTACGGATGGGATAATATTGAAATTTTTAGAAATAAGTTATTTTTATATGAAAAAAACAGTTGTTCTGTATTCGTATTTGATATGGTTAACCATCTTAAAATGAAAGATATTTTTATTCTTCCTGTCGATAATCAATCAACACAGGGCTGGAAATACTTTTTCGATCGGAAGAGCGGTAAACATTTTGCAGTAAAAAGAGTCATCATATCCGGTGCTGACAGCCGGTCACGAAGAAAAGAAAAAGTACAATATAAATATTATATCTATAACATGGATTGGAAGAATAAAAACCTGAATTTTATTAAAAATACATTTTGGAAACCGTTGTATATTTCTGAAAAATATATTTATTCATTAAAGCCCTCTAAAGAATCCATTGATATTGTTTTCATTTCAACAGAAAATAATTAAACTACATACCTATAAATACCTAAAAGTGTGCAAAACAATCCCAGCCATTATCAGATAAAGGAAAACATTGAAATTTCTCCAATCATTATTTTGTTACGTGTATTAATCGCCGTATCTATGTTGAGAATCTCAAGATATGGTTTCTATGGTTCATAATTGTTCCAGGTTCCAGGTTGCAGGTTGCAGGTTGCAGGTTCCAGGTTTCAAGTTTCAGGTTGAAAAACCTCAAACTTAGAACCTCGAACATGGTCGCAGACCGCATCGAACACCAAGAACATTCCCCCCTTTTCCCTATCTTGCATAGTGATTTATAACTTTGACAGTGTTGAACAGAAAACACAATACACGTTTGTTCCGGTCATTGCGGTTGGATAATATCCTTTCGGGGGTGCTTTTTCTCTTTGCCGTGATCCTCTTGGCGGTTTTCTTGCGGGTATTTGTTTTCGAGATCTACAGCATCCCGACGGGTTCGATGGAGGAGACGCTGCTGCCGGGCGACCGCATCGTAGTGAGCAAGCTGGCCTACGGGGCGGCGCTG
>JAMOVR010000201.1 GCA_027061945.1 Candidatus Heimdallarchaeota archaeon | reverse complement strand
TTGGTACTAATAAATTATAAACAGATTTTGCGGATAGAAATGGTTTCTTGGGATTAATATTAAATCCACGTAAAGAAAGAATGTTTTTGATTTTTATTAAATCTTGATAATAACGTTCAACAAGAGAGACTGTGATTGATATTGAAGATGCTATAAAATAAGGTGTTTTTATACGAATTAATGTGTCGAAAAGCTCACCGCTATCAACATTTAAAAATAATAGGCCAAAAGAAAGCCAATACCCAATTAGCTTAAACATGATTATTAAGTAAAAAGCAATATCAAAATTCTTGAAAATTAAGAATTCTAAGAGAAAAATTAACAAAAACCAGTATTTTAATCCGTAGATTAAACTAATAATTTTCTTGACTGAATACTCAATTGAAGAAATAATAAATATTAGAATGAAACCTGCAGTTACAGGCCATATTGATTGAAAAAATAGGAAATAAATTATAGACCAAATAACTACTATCAATTTTAAGAGAGGGTCAAAAGCCTTCAAATAAATTCCTCCAATTTTGATTAAACTTTATTTGATGTGTAACTGCCACCATAGTTTTTCAACACTGAAAATGGATTATTTTCCCTACATTTTTCGAATATTGTTTTTTTATTCCTGTTTTGAAATATTATTTTAGAAGAGTATATAATGGTATTTACAGGTAGATAATAGAGTACTTTAGGATCTCGAGATACTACAATGACTATCTTTTTTTCCTTTAAAAGATGAAAAATTTGTTTTCCTACATGAAGTGATTCCACATGGTCTAAAGAAACAATAAAGTCATCCAAGAGATATATTTCTGCACCTTGGCTAAATAACAAATCTAAGATTAATGATCGTTGTTCACCCCAACTTAGAGAAAATGGACTATTATTTGAATAATAATGCCATTTCTCTTCCCATCTAATCCATTCATTATTTCCTGTTAAGTTCGTAATATGCTCGAATTCTTCTCTAATAGTTGGTTTTGAAAAGAATAACGAAGGATTAGAAGGGAGAAAACCAATTTTTGTTAGTTTGTTAGGATTTAACTTTGTAGGTTGTTTACAACCCATTATTTCTCCTTCAAAAATTATTGTTTTTTTTAAACCTGCAAGTATCTCTAAAAGAGTAGTCTTTCCTGCGCCATTATCTCCGATAACTGCCAATATATTTCCTGGTTCTAATTGTATTCCTGGCTGAAAAATAATCTCCAATTTTTCTCTGTTATCAAAGGTAACTATGAATTGCTTGATAATTACAGACATATTTCTTCAACCATTTTTTTAGAGTAATTTTCCCATTGCCATGAATAAGGATCTTTAATGAATTGGTCATAGTTTTTTTGTATTTCATAACTAAGTCTTATAATTTCATTAGAGGAAGTATTTTTAAATAAGTCTCTTAAATTCCTATAAACATAAGTTGTATTCTGTTTTATAAATAAAAATTTAGGATCTAAACTAATGTAGTTTTCTGGAGCATGAGTAGTAATAATTACTGTTTTCCCGGATTCTAAAATTTTCTTTATTATCTTGAATAACTGCGTCTTTCCTTTGAAATCTAAGTGAGCTTCAGGTTCATCAAAAAGAAAAATATTGGGTTCTCGAGAAAACATCGAAGATAAAAGAGTTTTTTGTGCTTCTCCGCTACTTAATGTTTGAGGATTTCTGAAACGAATAGAATCTATGCCAAAATAATTAAGGTAATAAGAGAGAGCAACTCTTATTTTTTTCTTTTCAATGCCAAGATTTGCTAAGGGAAAAATAATTTCATTTTCTACTGTGGACTGTGTTAATTGGTCATAAGGGTTTTGTAGCAGCAAAGTAGCTTTTCTAAACACGTCTTTACTATTAAATGGATTTTCACCAGAGATTCTTATTTTTCCTTCAACTTTTGCTTTTATTAGTAATGGGATGATTCCTGTTATAGAATATAATATAGTTGTTTTTCCCGAACCATTTGCTCCTAGTATTATCCAAAGTTCGCCTTCTTCTACGTACCATTCAGGAATTTGGATTAAAGGATTATGAGATCGCGGATATGTTATTTTGAGAGATTTTACTTGTAATACTGTATTCACTAAGATTTATCTGTGAAATAGGTTTTAAAACTGATTTCTAAGTCACTAATAAGGATGAAACTAAATGATTTTTCTATAATAGTCTCTTTTTCAGCAGCAGGAATCGCTACATCATTGATTTTAATATTTTTACCGAACATCGAAACAATTACTTACACGGTGTTCTTAGTTGGTTTTTTGTATGGGAAAAAAAATGGTATTTTAACAGGGATCACTATTTCAATTGGATGGGAAATAGTAGCTACAATGATAATGGGTGGTTTCTCAGGGATTATTTTTCCATTCAAGATAATTTTTTGGGCGTTTACAGGATTTTTAGGGGGAGTATTAAACAATAAGCATTTTAAGCTAGAAAAAATAATTGAATTTGCTAGTATTGGCGCATTTTTAGGTTTAATGTATGATTTATGGGTCACTGTTGGAATCGCTTTAATGTTTTTGAATCAAAATGCATTTTGGGTGATATTTATTTCCAAATTAATATTTGGAGCTCCTTTTACTGTAGCACATGTTATTGGGAATCTAATTCTTTTTTCTTCTATGCCGATGGTAATAAGAGCAATAATAATTTCTGAGAATAGGATTGATACAAGCCAAATAGAAAAAATGAAGAAGGAGCAGAAAAATTATGAAGACACAACAAGATAAGTTGAAAACAATGCTTGCATTATTTTTACTGTTAACAGTTATCTTAGCGACTATGGGGATATATTACGAGTATTACGAGAATGTTAAGGTATTGAAAAATAATGATACAGAAGGAACCTCAGAAGAAGGAATCTTATCAGTAATATTAAAGATTGATTTTGCAGGCATAATTCCAGCAATTAACATGTCAATAACTTGTAATCATTCACTTACAGCTTACAGTATTTTACTTGAAGCAAATATACCTGTAAAAACAAAGCAATATGGAGAGATGATATATGTTCAAGCGATAAATAATGTCATAGAGAATACCAATAAAACGAATTATTATTGGTTCTATTATGTAAATGGCATATCTGGGAATGTGGCTAGTAATTATTATGTTTTGGCTAATAACTCCATTGTAGAATGGAAATATGAGGCGTGGAGTGGAATAGAGAAATAGTTTAGTATAAGTAAATTATCACTTGCTTTTGTGAATGGTTTCTTTCTCCATCAAGAAGAATTGTCTTAAGGTCACCTCCTCGCAAGGAGATGACTTGGAATAGTTTTTTGGGGGCTACTCTCCAAAAGCACTGATGGTGGGACTGTGACAGACCGATTTTTCTTTAGTATGTTAATGCTACGACCTAACCATATAAAAAGAGAAGTATTGGCATCGGTTCTCATCACGCACTTCACATTTCCATGAGAAAACGGGAGTTACATATCAACAAGATTAAAGAGCTCTTCTTCGTTCGAACTGCATTAATAACTTAATTAAACGTTCTTTTAGTTCTTCAGAAGGGAAAACCATAACCATCCCTTCATTAGGCTGGCCATAAAAAATAGCTTTATTTTTATCTGCTTCTAAGATTACTGGAATTGTTAATAGATCTTCTTCACCCTCCACAAATAAATGAATTCTTTTTTCTGAATGCATTGCTTCTCTTATTGCAATCCATGCTTTCGAAGTTATTGTTGCAGCTGGGTTTTCAATTATCCTTTTTTCGAAATTATATGTTTTTAAGAGACTTATTTTCTCTCTTTTTGTAATTCCATCTGTAATCATTAGTTTGGGCAAAACTCCTTTTTCTAAAAAAGTTTTTGAGACAATATCTCCTACGCAAATTATGCATTTTGGGGGGGTGTTAAGAATTTCCTGATATCTTTGTGTACCTGGTCTTAAAAGTTCACCAACAGGTTCTTTCAGCTCTTTTCTTAACTGAGTTGGTAAAAAGTAATCATAAGAACTTAATTCGTTTAATGATATATTCATTTTCAAGATTTAATAGGAGGCTCTAAATATAGTCTTTATGCATTTTATGAGATCTCCTTCAGAGTTTATCGAACTCTTAAAGCGTATCTCCCTGGTTTTGATACATTAAGTCTCTTTGCGATTTCACTGTTTTCTGGATCAAGAATAATAACTAGGCCTGAAAAGTCATCTGATAAATCTTTGCTTTTGCAATTTGGACATATCTGGCCTTTTTCAACAATCATATGACAGTTTCTGCAAGCTTTTTCTTTCGGCATTTTTTCACCTATATTATAATTTTTAAAGAACCCTTATGTCTCATTTCTTTTTTCTAACATTTCTTGTTTCCATTTTTCTATCCATTCTAAAAGTCCCAAACCAGGTTGTCGCATTGTAATACCTACCTTGATCTGCTGTTTTCCTAACCCGACCGCAATTATTCTACCTCTCGCCGGGTCATCTAACCTTATTCTAAGACCGGTCTCTTTACCAACCAATTCTTGAGCTCTTTCATTAAAACTAAAGAAGTCATCTGCTATCTGGCTGACATGGCAAAGTGCATCAATAATACCTATACGTACGAATACACCGAAATCTGCAATATCTACGGTTTTACCTTCAACTACTTCATCTTTTTCAGGGAGATAACTAAGAACTTTAAATTTAACATCATAATAAGCGCCTCCATCTCCGGGAATAATTTTTCCGATACCTACTTCCTCAGCTTCTAAAACTGCAACAATGAATCCGATTTCGGGATAAATTTGTTCTTCTATTGATTCCCTTGCTAGATCTAAGAGAATTTCATTAAGATCTTGATCAAATTTATCTGGAGGAACTCTCAATGTGTCCAAGATACTACTAATTAGATACATGGCCATCCCTTTTATTTAAAATTTTAAAATAACACTACCCACTAACTTTACAGTACTGTAAGCTACATTTTTCAAACAGAAATCTCATTCTTAAGAATTGTGTTACATTTGCATGATAAATTATAGGTGAATTATGTCTTGTTTTCGCAAGGTACTTTACGCTAATCAAGTTAAAAAGAATTTAATTTAATTTGATGACCTTAAAAAATGGGGATATATGGTACTACTAATTAATTTTCAAAAAATAGATATAGCCATAATGGTTTTTACATTGTTTCTTCTGTTTCTACAGTTAGAAGTGTTTTCATGACAACTCCCGCCCCTTCATATAAAAACGCGATAATAGTCAATACTACTGGGAAAAAGAAGAAAACTTGTAAGAACTCTATTGTGCCTGGTCCTGCTTGAGGAAATGTTTCGTAGAACCATGTGTAAACTGGTGAAAAATTAGCCCATAATAAACCTAAGATTATGGCAAGTATTAACCCTAAGACTCCTTTAATAATACCAATAATAAATTCTTTATCGGAAAGAATGTTTTCCATGTCTAAAGTTCGATTTAACCTCTTTTTTTGTGTTCCGTTTAAGTTTAACCCTATTTTTCAAAAATGGATGAAAAAAATTATTTTTAACCATTATTTTTGTTTCCTCTTTTTTCGTGTTATTAACGGAAAAATGTTTAAACTTGTGAATTCACATGCACATGTGAGTGTACCTAAAGAATGTGGAATTCATCTTGACATCACTGCTGAAAAGAAATGTAAAGCATGTGGCCTCCCCATGTGTAATACTGGCGTTTGTAATGCGCAAGATTACTGCAAGATATGCAAAAATGAACGTTTTATTTTTTCTTTGACAAAAGTAGCTAGCCAACTTATGTTTTTCATTTTTATTTTTGGAGGCCTATTAATTCTAACCGGTAGTTTAGACAAAAAATATTTTACATTTATCTTATTTGCCGGAATCATACCCATAATTATTGTTCAACGCGTAAAAGTTAGTGGACTATTTCGTGGTCTTACTCCAAAGCAGTCCGTATATCCTGCATTATATCGCCTTCACATGGGTAATGACATTGATTTTTATCACGAAGCGTTATCTAGAGCTGTTAAAGCAAAGAAAAAAGGTGAAAACCTTAATTATCCTATTATTCGCTATGGGTTGTTACAAGGTGTTTTGCTTTCCAAAGTTGCGGTTCCTAGCTCATGGTCAGATGAATGGGCAGAAATACTTGGCTATGAAAGCGGAGATAAACTCGAAGAAGAAATAATCAATGAATTTTTTGATGATATACTATTAAATATTAGACCTGGTAAATCTATAGGTGCTCTCCCCATCGTTGCAAAAGTAGTTGCCCGTTCTAAAAACAAAGAAAATGCAAAAAAATTGTTGTTAGCAATAAAAGATCATTTAACAGATATCGCTTCTGACGAATTAGACTATTTTGGAGATGAATATCTTCGTGATGTTTTCTTAGCCGAGGATTATTTAATGGAGATAAAAAATTGGGATGATGAATTAAGAAAACTAGTCGATGAAATATTTGAATTACATTCCCAAAAATTTGAGCCTCCCGTGGTACCAAGAAATCAAAGAGAAGCATTTCAATTAATGAGTGAAGAGGCAGCAAGACAACAGAAACTCATGCAAGCAGCATTAAATAAATCCCAGAAAGAAATTGTTGAACTTTCAAAGAATCAAAGTTCTTCAAGGAAATTAGGTGAAGTTTCTCTAGAAGAGGAGGAGTAAAATGTCAATGAAACATGGTAGTAACAATAAAAAAGAAAAATTTGAACCAGTCCATCCTTTTGATCCTTTAAAGGCTAATACTGTTATTGATACTTTGAATGAGTTTTGGGAGATGGGTGTTTTCGCAGGGGGTTCCCTCGGAAAAGCATTCAGGATTTATCAGTTAATGACAGATAATAATGCGCGTATATTCTTCTCATTGGCCGGAGCCATGGTTCCAGGGGGAATGAGAAAAGTAGTTGTTGAAGCTATGAAAAACGAATTGATTGATGTTTTAGTCACAACAGGAGCGAATATTACTCATGATTTAATAGAGGCTTTTGGTGTCCCACATATTAAAAATGTGCATTATTCCTCCGATTATGAGCTTTATCAAAAAGGAATTGACCGTGTTTATGATGCTTTTGTTAATACAGGTGGTTTCGAGAAACTTGAAGATCATATACAACCAATGTTAGATGAATTCATTAAAGAAAAAGGTAAAAATAAAGAAGTAATTACTAGTAGTCATGAATTTTTAAAATACATTGGAGAACACTTGAATGACAAAAATTCGATTGTTAAAACGGCTTATGACTTAGATATACCTATCTTTGTTCCAGTACTTGCTGATTCTGTTTTAGGTCTACAGATGTGGTTAAAAGCTCAATTCGGAGAAATTGTTCTTGATGAGATGAGAGATTTAACTAGAATTCAGGAACTATTTCACGATGCTGAGAGAGCAGGAGCTGTAATGGTCGGTGGAGGAGTCCCAAAAAATTATACTCTCCAAGCGAGTTTAATGAGTCC
The DNA here is from genome assembly GCA_027061945.1 of Candidatus Heimdallarchaeota archaeon. Lineage (GTDB taxonomy): Archaea > Asgardarchaeota > Heimdallarchaeia > Heimdallarchaeales > JAJRWK01 > JAJRWK01. The sequence goes on along the minus strand of JAMOVR010000201.1, from coordinate 15,351 downwards.
TAAACAATATCAGTATGGTATACAGATCACAATGGACCGCGTAGAATCAGGAGGTCTCTCAGGAGCAACACTTGAAGAAGCAGTTTCTTGGGGGAAATTTACTAATGAGGCACCGAAAGTTCAAGTATTTTCAGATGCAACAATCGTTCTTCCTTTATTAATTACTGGAATGATACAATATAAGTCTAAATAAGCCTTAATAGTGATACTTGTTTTTTATTAGTCTTTTTTTAACTTTATTGACGTGAAATTCTCATCCTTTCTGCAACGTTGGTGGGGATAAAAAAGAACAACATTCACAAAGACAAGAATAGAACATTCCGTACTGCAACTTCTGTGGAGAGTTCCCATAATATACTTAAAACTGAATCATCATTCCCTTGCTAGGAAGTGGATAGGATAAGCTTTTTCTAAGAAGCAAGAACATCTCAAAAAAGCGATAAAACTTTTAATTTTATTTCTTGTTTTTTCTATTTTTGTTGTTATAAATTCCAAGAAGAAAAATTTTGTGGAAATTCGTTATCATAATGAGCTTAAAGTCCGTGTTACTTCTTTTAAGTATCTTCTTAGGTCAGCTAAGTCTTCTTTATACAGTTTTTCCTCTTGGGAGGTTAAACTTTCTCTAAATCTCCGCAATTCTTCCAAAACTTGTTCATTTTCTAGTTTTTCAGCCTCTTTTTCTAAAGTTACTAGCTCTTTTTCCATTTCCTCTTTACAATTACAAGTTAATAGTTTAATTTTTAATTGTAATATCTTGATTTTTAATTTAACTGATGAAAGCCTAGCAGTTTGAATTACTGGCTCAATTGCTTTGAATTCTTTTTCCAGGGCTTTCAACACATATTTTTCTTTTGTAAGTAAGTACTGATAAAAAAGAGTTTCAATTAGATGAGCTCGAGAAGTAATATGCTCTTCAAATCCATATTCAGAGGATAGTTCGATTGCATCTTTAAATAGTTTTTCAGCGTTTTTTAAATTTCCTCTGAAAAGTTCAACTTCGGCTTCAGCAAGGATTTTTCTTACATGTAATAAAATATTGTCCGAAGAATGAGATAAACTAGTTAGTTCTTGTAAATATTGTTCTGCAGCATCAATATCATTTTTTTCTAATGAAAGAATTACCAATTGTTTCAATGTCTCTGAAATTCTAATAGGATCTTTTATCTCCTGTTTTAACCTTAAAGCTTCTGTCAAACATGCATAAGAACGCTCTAGTTCCCCCAACTGCCGAAAAATAATCCCGATATTATTTAGAAGTATTGAAAGAAGGTTTGTATCATTATTTTTAATTGCCAAACGTTCAGCATCTTCATATAGTAACAATGCATCGTTTAAATATCCTTGATGGAGCCTAATATTTGCTAAATTATTAAGAATTGTTACTAAAGCTTTAGAATCATTAGCTCGATAAGCTGCTTCTGCTGCTTCTTGAAAGTATTCTTGAGCAAGTTGTAAGTCACCTCTTTCTACTATTATCGCTCCTAGTCTGTTAAGGAGCAGGGCTTCAGTTCGGGCATAACCATTTAAGCGAGTAATTGGAATTATTTCTTTTAATACTTTTATTGCTTCGTCGATTAATTGAAGGTTAATTAAGCTTTCAGCATAAATGAGCCATGCTTCAATTGCTTTTTCACTTAAAGAAAAATAGTTTTCTTGGTTAGGAGTAATGTATTTCATAAGTTTAGAAAAAATTATTTGGACATCTCTTGCTTGATCATTTTTGTTTAAATGCCATAATACTGGGATAATTCTTTCTAGTGCCTCATTTAAATCAATCTCTTTTTTTTCGAGAAGTTCAAGAGTTCTTTCAGCTTCGTCTGTAGGAATGAAAGAGTAATCATAATAGCTAGACACTAAAACAAAATCATGTTTTATTAATTATTAAAATTGCTTTAAATAAGAGAAAAATTCTAAGTTTCAAACCAGAGTAATGAATATTTTGTCTAATAATAAGATATAGTTTTTATTGTGCTATTAGAAAAATTAAATCATTAAAAAAATAATATATTATGTAGTGAAAAAAGGGCTTAGAATTGCTTCTGTAGCAACAGGGCATTTTGATAAAAACGATCATATTATCCCTGGGGTAATTACTTCAATTAAATCACCCAACACAATTTTAAACGTTAATAAAGTATTATTTAAAAAAGATGGGAATGATGCAACTGAAAAAATTATCGAAGTTATCTTGAAAAATAATCTTCCTCATGACATATTTATTTTAAAGGGGATCACTATTGCGGGTTTAAACTATATTGACCCATTTAGATTAATAGAAACGTTTCATAAACCAATTGTTATTGTTTTTTTAAAAAAGAAAAAAGTAGATTTACGTTCAATAACTAGTAAAGTTTTTCATGGCAGGAGAATTAATGAGATACTGGAGCGTTTACCCCCTTCCTTTAAACATAAAACGCGTTATGGTGAGATCTATATATCTTCAATAAATTTTAGCGATGCGTTTACTAAGGGGTTAATTAATAAGTTATCAATTGTAAGCAAGTGGCCAGAACCATTGAGAATTACAAAAATAATTGCGAATTCCTGTAATCATTAAACACTTCTAAAAATATTTGTGTTAGGCAAAAAATTAATAAAAAGGGGAGAAAAAAGTTTTAATGCTTAATAATAACATATTTTGATTTTTTCTAGGTTCGAAGAGGGAAAGAATTTATTGTAAATACCTAAGTTGTTGCGTGAGCTTTTGTGTTTGTACAGCTTCAGGTGGGGCATTTATTTTTCTTGTTTTCGGCGTTGCTCAATATATTTAGTTATATTTCTAAGAAGTGTTACAAATGCTTCTTCTACGTTTTCACCTGTTTTTGCTGATGTTTCTACATAAGGTACTTCGAATCCACTCCATTGAGATAATGAACGTGCATATTGTTCCCCTACTTCCCTGCTAATTGCGTTGGGATTTTCTGCTCTTAGGTCTGATTTGTTACCTATTAAGACCATAGGTACTACTGGAGAGCGATTATGTTCCATAAGTTCTTTAATCCAATTAGGAATTGCGTCGAGGGTCTTTGGACGTGTAATGTCAAATACTAGCAATGCTCCTAAAGTTCCTTGGTAGTAGACTTCTCTTACTGATTGGAACCGGACTTGTCCAGCGAGGTCCCATATTTGCGCGACATATTCTTGACCATCGATCATGACTCTTTTTACCGCGAAATCTGCCCCGATCGTCATGCTATAGTTTTGTTTGAATCCCTCTCCGAGATACCTGTGTCTCAAAGCGGTTTTACCTACTGCTCCTTCTCCTAAGAGCGTGATTTTGAAGATTTTTCGGCGTGTAACACTCATAATGCTCACACTAGTTAAGATTGGTTTATTACGTAGTCCACTAAGTATGGACTTAATTACACTCTACGTTATTCTTAACATGATTGAATCATTTAACTCTATCGGATTGGTTCTAATGGGTATGCAAGTACCCACTCACCATAAATACATTCGTAAATCATTCCAAATAAAGTTTTAATTAGATGATTGCTTTTTTTTGTGTTAAGTATACTACTCTATTAGGTAGGTTGTTCCATGTGATAGATATCAGGGATGAGTTTCCAGTCCTTTCGAAGGGGGTTATATACCTAGATTCTGCCACGGTGAATCTAGTACCTAAATCCAGCATTGAACAAATCTCTTTATTTTATTCCAATATTGGAAATACTATTCGTAGAGGAATACATAAACTTGCACAACAAGCAGAAGACCTATTCATCGAAGCCAAAACAAAAGCCGCGAATTTTGTTAACGCTAGTGAAAATGAAATCGCTTGGATGCCTAGTGAAGATTACGGGATCAATTTTCTTCTAAACTCTATAGACCTAAAAAAGGGAGATAAAATAATTACCAGTGTTTTTGAGCATCACTCTCTACTTGCACCACTAGTCATAATGGAAAAAACTAGTGGTATAAACATAGACTATATTTCTTTAGAAGGAGAATATGATCTTGTATCTTCAATTCTATCAAAAATTACTTCTGAAGTAAAACTTATTGCACTTTCCCATGTTTCTCCACTAATTGGTACGTATAGAGATATAGAGAGAATCACCGAAAATATCAAAAAAGAATATCCTGAGATCGATATTTTAGTTGATTTTTCGAGAAGTGCAGGACTTACATTGATTGACTTAAATCGTTTAAAAATAGATTATGCTGTTTTTGATGGGTCTTTGAGTATGCTGGCACCTAATGGTTCTGCATTCATTTATGTCCGTAAAGAAAAAATTCCAAAAATGAACTGTAAGATCGCAGGAAGTACCTCTGTTAGATATTTGTTACCTCATGATTATGGTCTCATGCGAGCAATTGAACGGTTTGAACCAGGACAACCAAACATTGCTTCTTTTTTAGCGCTAAGAAAAAGCATTGAATTATTAGAAAGAATTAGTGTTGAAAAAATTGAGATACATCGAAAAGAGATCATGAGAAACTTGTTTGACAGACTTCAAGAAATACCAAAAATAAATATTGTTGATCCGTTATTAGATAGTGCCATGGGATTACCAAACCGTTCAAATATTGTTTCTCTCAGTATCGAAGGAATCTCTCCTCACGATGTTGCAATGATGCTTGATGAAATGGGCAACATTATAGTACGTTCGGGATTAATCTGCAATCATCCCGGAATTTATGCTTTAGGATTAGAGGGAGTACTTCAAGTATCTACACACATATATAATAATAATGAAGATATTGAAGTTTTTACTGAAACCCTAAAACAAGTAATGAGCGTTCTATAATATAGTTTAGACTTATTTTGGGATATCTTCTTTTTCAATTTAAATTTAAACATTTTTTACAGAAAAAAGTTAACTCTTTTCCAAAAATAAATTAGTGTTTCGCAAAATAAAGCAAAGCGTTTAATTTCTTTTCTTCATTTAATCTAATGTAGAATATTAAACGGAGAATGGTCTAAATGTCCACTCTAAATGACATAATTATCAACAAGCAAGAACTTCTTAATCTGGCAGGAGACAGATCAACAGTATCTCTTAGAAGCCTAATCGTAAGAGGTATTGAGAAAACATTTACAGAACTAAATCCGGGATACAAAATTAAAAGAGAGCTATCTCTAAATAATGGGTGGTTATATTGGGAAGGAAAAGGATTAATCCATAATGTTGAGAAAATCTACATTATTGCTATTGGCTCTCTTGCAGAAGAAATGATGTTAGGTGCTTTAGAGGCCTTAAGAGGAACACATTCTTTTATAAAAGGGATGGTAACAATCCCATTTGCATCACAACCACGCCTTAAAACTCCGGATGTAGAGATCATAAGGGCAAACCCACAATTTTTTGATGGAAATGCTATTAGAGTAGCAAAAACGGCTCAGTCGATAATTAAGGAAGCAAGTGGAAATGATGTCATCATTTATTTATTGAGCCCTGGAGCTAGGACAATGATTGCTTATCCCAAAGAGCCATTATCACCTTCGCATTTAGAAGAAGTTAGATTCAAATTATCCCGGGTAGGTGCTACCCCTCTCGAGATCTCACAAGTCTTAGCTCATTTAGACCAGGTTAAAGGAGGCCAGTTAATCAGTATAAACCCATTGGCATATCATTTATCACTTACTGTTGCACATGTCTCAAACCATGAATTTCAGGTAATTGGTGACGGAATCACGTATCCAGACCCCTCAACATATAAGCATGTTGAATTTATTCTCCAGAAATATAATGTGTGGGAGAAACTAGATGCAAAAATAAAAACCGTAATTAATAAAGGTATCAATAGAGAATTACCCGAAACAAAGAAACCAGGCTCAAAAGCATTCAAACGACATGGATCTTTTCTCCTGGCGAATACTAAAGTGTTTGTAACTCAATTAGCTGATTATTTCCAAAAAGCAGGGAGATTACCAAGTGTAATCTTGACCGATAATTTTGTGGCTGACCCACAGTCTATAGGTCGTTTAGCGGCGTCATTTACTTCTGCTACAGGCCTTAACCGCCCCTATGCATTAATAATGGCTGGAAAAATTCAATCTAAAAGAGTAGCCAATGATTCTCCAGTAACAGATGCTGCAATAGCAGCAATGCCATTCTTGAAAGAAAGAAAAAAGGATGTTCTCGTGTTCTTAGATACCGGCGGTAAAGATGGGCATATGACATATGCGGGCGTAATTTTGACTCCTCAAAAATCCGAAGAAATTTTGAAGGATACTGCTAAAGTTATACAATTAAAAGGAGGATTTAATGAAAAAATAATAAGGGAACATCACTTAGCAATAGAAATAAAACAAGGGGTCGGTGCTTATGGGCATCTAATAATAGTAATCTCCGGAGAGCAGTAAAACAACTATTTGCTTATCGATATGTTTAATTCTTTTTTTTGCTTTATAGAAAGATATAAGTCTCCAGAAGTAATTTGCAGTATCGTAAGAGTCTTAATATAGACTGTAAAGAACAATCATGTAAACAGAAAAAGGTGCATAAATAATGGCCCGTATGCATTCAAGAAGAAAAGGGAAATCAAGCTCAACTCGTCCTCACCGCACAGAAGTACCTGATTGGATACCTTTAACCGCGGAACAAGTAGAAGAACTAGTTGTTAAGTTATATAGAGAAGGGCATCCCACAACACAAATTGGAATCATTTTGAGAGATCAGTACGGGATCCCTAGTATAAAATTAGTAACTGGGAAGAAAGTATATAAAATCCTTGAAGAAAACAATTTGTTACCAAGATATCCTGAAGACTTAACAAACTTAGTTCGAAAATCGATGAGAATGAGAAATCATTTAGCAGATAACAAAAAAGATATTTACACTAAAATTCGTCTGCGAAAAGTAGAATCAAAAATTCATCGATTATCAAAATACTACAAGAAAATTGGTAAACTACCAAAAGATTGGCGCTATTCTCCAGATCAAGCAGCAATCATGTTACGATAACGAAAAATTATTTTTGGAGACCATCTCCTTCTTTTTTTTCTTAACTTCCAAAATAGCGATTATAAACAAAAATTATTGAGCGTAATGTTGAATGTTTGACCGAAATCTAAATATGTTTCTAAGGTGGCATGAATTCAGAAAACTTGAGGGTTTAATATGAGCGAAGAAGGATTAACTTTCAGACATAAACACGAAAAATTAATATTAAGAGTGTTTTTCACAAGCATTTTTGCATTGTTATTATTATTCATTGTTGCTGGTTATAAAGGTGGTTTGGCCATATTTCTAATGTCTATCCTAATCATTATTGCAACAATTCTTGATGAATCTGCAAAAGAAACACAAGTAATGAAGAAATTCTTATTCAAGAGAAAAATAGAACAACAAAAAGAACAGACTTCACAAGCATAATAAAAGATCCCCATAACCTTTTAAAATACCCATATAGAAATTCGAAAATTCAGATCTACTTGATGGTATCTAAAATTGAGCTTTTTTATTAGCCCTTTAAAAATATCTATGGGCATTTACTTTATGATCATTAGCATTCTGTTCACTTTACCGTAACCTTTTAAATTTATAACGTGGTTTGTTAAAAATAGAAATTACTTTTTTGAAGCCGTTAAACCGTAGGTGTATTTAACTTGAAACCAGTTCCTGTTGAAGAGATGTTATTCATTAGTAAAGGCGGGCTTCCTTTATATAGCCTAAGGTATACTACGGCTGAAGAACAAATAGATCCCGCTCTGTTATCTGGATATCTCCAGGCAATAAAACAATTTTCTGAAACCTATATCTCCAAAGCACAAGATTCTTTACAAATAAATTATGGGGAGCAAATAATCACTCTCCTAAAGGGAGAAAAAGTAGATCTAGCAATTATCTCAAATTACTGGGATGAGTTATTAGTAAAAATAATGAGGCCAATATTAAAAGAATTTGAAGAGGAATATTATCCCCATATTAATCCTGTAGAGAATTATCTTCCTGATCATTACGCGTTCGAGTTGAAAAAGAAATTAATTACTGTTCTTGGAAATACTTATTTAAAAGATTCATATATACCATTAATAATTAATGCTAATCATCCATATGTTAGAGATAGCGTTATAGTAAGTTATATCGATGGACTTACTCCTATAAATCAGATACTAAAGCAATCTGAGCTACCCAAACATGTAGTCTATTGGGAATTATATTTTCTATGGGCTAATGAAGTAATTACTTTTAATATTTCAATTTCAGATTATGATATCTTTCTAAAAACCCATAATCTTATTTCACGTTTTCAACCAGGAACTGATGACTATCAATATGCAGAAGAAAACTTCAAAGAAATTGTTAATAGTATCCCGGTTATTATATCCAAGTTAGATGGGCGACATACAGTAAAAGAAATATTGGAATATTTCGATATAAAATTACACGAATATGTTATTGATTTTTTACAGTATTTATTAGAATCTCATTTGATTAGAAAGCCATCAACTTATGAGATGGAACTAATTCTATCAATAGATATTTTTGAAAGAGCGCTAGAATTCGCTTATGAAGATCTTAAGCCAAAAGAAATTATGTATGCTTTAAATGAGGCGCTAAACGAATTAAAGGATAATATTATTAGTTCTAGCATTAAACTCCATCCGAGTGGAAGAATCGAAGTCAACTTTGACATAGCTAATTTCCTAACATTAGAAGATTCTCGTCTTGAAGAACTCGCTGATAAATGGTTACAATTGTTAGTATTGACATTTTCTTATACGGATAATAAGAAAAAGGCAAAAAGAACAATTGAAAAACTGATCGAGTATATAAATACATTGGTCATCCAAAAGAATTTCTCAGAAGATATAAGCGTGATAGAAAAGCTGAGTTATTATTTAGAAACAGTTTTCGCTTCTCAATAATTGAAAGACAAAATTTACCAATAAACATATAATCTTTTTTTGAGCTTTTTTAATAAATGGACTTGAATCAAAAGATTGACCCAACAAAAGCGATAGAGCTAAGACCCGGGTTATGGTGGATCGGATGGCCTGATGAAAATGCAGGCTTCTCAAATAATCCTTATCTATTAATCGACGGGGATGAAGTCATTGTCTTCGATCCTGGTTCTGCACATCCAAAACACTGGCAATGGGTAAAACAGAAAATCGAGTCGGTCGTACCGCTGGAAAAAATAACGATGGTAATTGTTCACCACCAAGACCCTGATTTAGTAGCAGCAGTACCACTAATAGAAAAGATAGTGGGAGTAAACAACTTTGAGATAGTAACTACAGAACGAACTGCTATTTTCTTGCCATACTATGGTGTAGATACCGAGATCACCACAGTAGAAGACGGCGATATAATAGAAGTCGGTGAAGGAAGGGAATTAATGTTCTTAACAACACCTTATTTGCATTTTCCGGGAGCAATGGTAACTTATGACACTAAAGAAAAGATTCTGTTTTCCTCAGATATTTTCGGGGGTTTCTCAGTTGATTGGAACTTATTTGCAAACAAATACTATTTTGAAGCCATGAAAACATTCTCACAGCCATATTTTGCTCATGAAAAACATGTACAAAACTTCCTCAATAAGATTGACCCATTAGAAATCGATATGATTTGCCCACAACATGGATCGATAATTCTAAAGGACAAAGTAAAGGAAGCCATTGAAGTGCTCAGAAACCTGGAGGTAGGAATATGGACGTAACACATAAAAGTAAAGAAGAAGCTTTGGCAGAAATCCTAGTCAAAAGAGGATTAGGAATTTATGGGCGTGAGAAAATGGCCAAAATTTGTTATGATTCTGGAATCGCACTATTAGATGATGATAGTGTTGATTTTATAGATGACAACAAAGAAGAAGCTATTAAAAAATTATTAATCAATTATTCCAAATTTAACTTAGTCGCAAAAATGACCGCCGTAGTAATGGCTAAAAAATACGGTGTTCCTATACCACCAGAGTTACAAAAGAAAAAGAAGAAATCACGCTTAAGAAGAATATTTTCTCGAGGGGGATAGTTGAAACGAAAAGAGGGAAAGAGAAGACAGTGTACATCTGAATTTATCTAATAAAACAAGCATTACAACAGAGAATAAGTCATTACATTAAAGTTCACTATTATTTTTATAATATTATTACTAAAACTTACATTAATTAAGTCATAAAAAATGGCGCGGGCGAGCGGATTTGAACCGCCGACCTGCGGATTAACAGTCCGCTGCTCTAACCAGCTAAGCTACGCCCGCATTAATTCCGTATCTTTATCGATCATCTTCAATACTTAATGCTTTCGATGTGTCCGTTTTGAATACAGCACTTTTTCCATCATAATAATGCATTTCGAACAAAAATTTGTCACAAAAAAGGATCTACGGACTTTTGCCTGAGAAATTGGATTTTTTCTGAGAGCCCATATTTATAAATAAAACAGGTGAAAACTTTCATAATTACGTTATTCGGTTAAAAAAAAAGTGGTTTTATGTGCAAAAAAAATGATTGATAGTATAGAAAAAACACAACTTTAATAGATAAAGAAAAACAACATTATTATTAGGAGCTGTGGGTGCGTTGAGAATCATGTCCGCAAATCAATAATATTTACATGCATACCCCACAGACCCAGACCAGAGCGATTGCATGTAAGTTGCGGGCATTCCACCCCGGCTCCTTTTTTTTCTCAACATGATTATTCAAATAATAAGATAATCTCTATTTTTAGAAGAAGTGAAAAAAGAAGATAAGATATGAAAAAATATTATCTTAAAGATATACTTACCATAAATAATTGAAATTCTTTCTATTGTCCCACAAAATAACTAACCACGTAAGCAGACTAATAGATTTTTTCTCTATAAATTCTATTTTTTCTGAAAAATCAACAATATAATCTAACTGATTCTTTTCAATCTCAATTTTTCCTTCAATACTGTCGACAACAATGATATCTTCCCTTATATCAATAATTTTTCCCTCGATGGGTACATCAAAATTCTTTTTGATATAAATTAAGCAATAATTACCAACAAGCCCTGAAAGAAAAGAGTCAATATTCTTCTTATTGATATTAGAGAAATCAAATGAATTAGGTGGAAAAGAAATCACCAATTCTTTGCCATTAAAAGACTTAGATTTTTCGTCTTGGAGTTTTATTTCAAATTTCCAGTGTTTAATACTTTCATGTTCATTAAAGAACAGATTTTCTAAGTAACATAACTCAATTGTACCTCGATATAAATATGCCGCTTTTTTTATTGAGTTTTTTAATACTTCTAATCGTTTTGGTAAATAATTCAACTGAAGCTCTTTTATTTTGTTTGCCTTACTTATTTTAAAAATGGATACTAAGCCTTTTTTTTCGTCGATTTTGACCTCGACTAAAACTCCAATTCTTCCTTTCTTATCAAAATGTAACTCTCCTTTCTTAGCTTCCTCGAAGCTCCAAGTAGTGGTGTCGTAAAGTTCATTCTTTCCATGATCGTTTATAATTTCTAAAATAACTGGTGCACATGGATCTTCTAAGTTATAATTAACTCCTATTACGGTCCCTTGAGCAACAAACTTATTTATTGGTGAAATTCCTATAACATGTTTATTCATTAATATTTTTGCTAATTCTGTATGAGGCCAGTATTGCAAGTGCTTTTCCAAGTCCTCTTTAGTGAAATCTTCAAAATATGCTTCATTTATAACCTCTTTTACTTTTTCAGCAGATTCTTGCATAAGTTTAACATATTTTTTTCTAGTCCATGGGATAAGTAAAAAGTAGGGTAACAAAGCCCCTTTTAATGGGGACACTTCAGGATTAACTGCTGCAACTAATCGATAGGAGGTTCTTGGATGTGAAACAAAAATATTTCCAAAAGCAGCCCCTTTAGAAGGTGAAATTACTTCGCTATATAGAGATACCGCCGCTTCGCTATTAAATCGGATTCTCTCTTCTTTGCTGTATTCTCTTCCAGTAAGCAAATTAACCGAGATCCCAAAATCACTCGCGACCCCCTGATAATAGCCCTCTAAACGATATAATGCTTTTGAAAGTTGCCTACTAAGTCCTGCCCTATTTGTAACATAGTCCGCATGACCTTCTAAGATTCTTACAAATATAAGTAACACTACAAGTAGTCCATAATTGAAAATATAGTAACTGACAAAACTTATAGAATTATCTGTGAATGCTGCATAGTCAAGTGTTGTTGCTGGAAGGTTAAGGGCTTTCTTAATCCCTAATTCAACAGCCGTTAATAATAACAATAAAGGTACATGATAATTAGCGGCATGAGCTAATTCATGACCAACAATTCCTTTGATATCATCATCAGAAAAGGTCTCAAGTGAATTACTAATGAATGCAACTCTTAGATCATAAAATGGACCATAAGCCATAGCATTTAATATGGGTGCTTTTACATGTCCTACCTTTATTTTGTGTTTTATTCCTAATTTTTTAGCAGTCTCTTGAACCAATCTAATAACTCTCTCGTCCTTAACTTCTCGAACACCAAATAAGAATGCTAACATCCATCCTGAAATCAAGTAAAGTAAAGCACTTACTATTAATAATGCCTCGAATGTTCCAAAAGTGGCAAATAAGATACGATCATAAGGAGGCCTTATCGTTATAGTATGTTCAAGAATACCTTTTTCAACTAATTTAGCAGTGAAATAATGAAGGTAATCATAATTTCTCCATCCTGTTTTCAATATAACAACGTAAACAATACCAAAGAGTCCTAAATAGATCATTTGAGGAGAACTAAATCTGCTTACAAGGATAAATTTCTTGCCAAAAAAGATGAAAGCAATTATGATAAATACATAAAAAGATAAATTAAACGCCAAGCCAAAAATTCGTTGATCCCCTTCAGGAGCGTGCGTAACAGCAGTATATATCATCTGGATGACTTTTCCAAGAAATATAAACCCATACGTTACTGTAGAAGCGATCATTAGTTCACGCCAAACCGGCGTATCTCTGAGCTTGTATGTCTGATGTATCATTATGATCATTATCCCTGTTAACACACCGATAAGTACATCATTAAACGCCGTCATTAATCCGCCCGTTACAAAAATCGCTAAGCTAAGAACTAAATCTGCTTCATCTCCTCCTCTTTGTAGTTTTACTCTTAATGCACTTAAAAACATGATAAAACCAAATATGAAAAGTAAAATACCAATACCTATAACTGTGTTTTGTTGTAAATATATCCAAATAGACCGTATTATGTTAAAGTAAGGCAAACTCATGTTTAATCTAAGTGCAAACCATACTTTGTTATATCTAAATTTTTGTCTTTATCAAATTAACAAATCGCGGTTATAGAAGTTGGTTTTTCACAAAAAACAATTAAAAGTTTTAATAGCGTATATTTTTTCTGATTTTTTATAGAAATTCTTGTTTATTAGCCATTTGTCGTCTTTTCTTCTCAATTTTTTCTAACCATTTACCACCAAACTTACGGACTAAATGGTTTTTCCATGTATAGTTCTCGTCTTTCCCAGAATACTTTTGATAATAGCCTTCTTTACTTAATTTTGTTCCCATTATATTAATCCATTGAGCTAGTTCTTCTTCAGTAGGAATTTGGTATTCATTCTCATGAAGTACAGCTTCTAAAGGTAATCTTGGTCTCAAAGGAGGATTTTCAGCAGGATAACCTATAGCTAAGCCTGCCAATGGTAGAACTCCCTTTGGTAACTTCAATATTTCTATAAGTTCTTCCGCGCGATCGCCACAAGTACCCAAGAAAACAATCCCATATCCTAGTTCTTCAGCGGCTAACACTGCGTTCTGAGCGGCTAGAGCAACATCAAAACTACTAATTATTAACGAAGCAAATTTCCAATCCTTTATTTTTCCACCAGCGGTCTCAACCAAACAATCAAGTCTATATCTATCAGCACAAAGAATGATGAATTCAGAAGCTGAAGAAATAATATTCTCTCCACAAAAACGGCTAATTTTTGCTTTTACATCCCCAGTGATCCTAATGAAAGAATACATTTGCCCAGAACAAGATGTAGAAGCTCTTTGAGCAGCACGAATAATTGTTTCTAAATCTTCCTTGGGGATATTTCTACCTGGTTCAAACACACGAATACTACGATGTTTAAAGATTCTTTCAATAATATTAGTCATTAGCCAATAGCAACGCTAAGCTATATTTAAAAAATACCGATGAGTAATAGAAAAAAATACCATTATGCCGAAATGTTGTAAGATATGAAAAAAGAATTATAAAAAAGTCTCATTTTTTAATGTTTAATCGTGTTCTTCTTCTTCGTCTGTTTCCTGATACGTCTTTATGATCAACATGTCCCCAGCGCGCAGGATTGTATCCTCATCAGGAAATGGAATAACCCTACCTTTTCTTCTTAAGGCAATAACGTCAAAAACTTCCCCTGATACTTCTGTTTCTAACTCTGCATTACGGATTGTTTTTCCTACAAATGGAGACCCTGGCATAATGGGTATCAATGAAATTGGTTCTTCAGTTTCACCGATAATATCTTTTAATAGTTCTCTTCCCATTGCTTTTCTCTTACTTGCACCAAAAGCCAAATGATTCGCTGCATCTGCCATTATTTCTAATTCATGACCTAACTTTAATAATCCAACAGCATCATCTTCTGATATCTCTCCTTTTTTAAATGCTTCCATTAAATCTTTATTATATTCTACTAATGTTCTGTCTATAAGCTCTTCAAAACTCATGACGGCTTTTTTATAGACATCTCCTGACTCAATATGGACTAAAAAGCTTAAATCAAGCATTAAAGAAGCAAAATCAAGCATTCTCAATAACTTTGCTTCAAAGGGACGTAAATCGCTTTCATCTGGTTCCTCAATTTCGGACTCTGCAAGTAGTTTTCTTGCCTCTTCTAATGAACTTAAATGGCCTCTTGCTAATTCCGCAAAAATAATAACGTTAGGCAAAGGTCCTCTTAAATATAATACGTCTCCTGGTTGGAATGGGATGTTATGTTCTAAGCTTATCTTTTCACCCCTACGGAGAGCCATTATATCAATACCCATTATTTCTTGGACGTCTAAGTCTTTTTCTTCACTGCCCACTAATGGAGAATTTTCACTAATCTTGACTGCGTCAATAAATTCATGCATGAAAAGGAACATTGTGTTCCTTTTACTAAACGGATTTCTCCCTGAAACTACAATCTCAGCAATATTACCTGCAACGTCACTCATTGTCCCTACTGCTGTGGCAATATGAAATAAAGACAAATAATCTTCTGCATCTCGAGGTGAGCGAATACCTAATGCTGTATGCATTAATAATTGATCTGATAGTTTGTCTATCTCGCTCTCGATTTCCAAAACTTTTTTCGCAACAAAAGTATCGTTAATTGCCAAAGAAGTAATCGCAAGGTCAAATTGTATACCTGACTTATTCATCATCTCAGTAAGTAATTCCCTTGCAG
>JAMOVR010000200.1 GCA_027061945.1 Candidatus Heimdallarchaeota archaeon | reverse complement strand
CACATCCGACATAGTCTTTATTATATTTCACGCAAAAGAAGACTTAAGAATGCAACCTATGCATAACAAAAAAAAGGCTAATCAATATAAAAACCAAAAAAAGAATTAAACAAAACATACCACACTTATAGGGTTTTACATGATAATGATTGACCTTCAAAATATTAAACCCTAAAATTAGGCTTGATAGACCACATTTCATTATGGGTATTACTCAAATAAGTAATTCGTTATAAATACAATTTTAAATCAACATTCAAATCAATCATAGAATGAGTGAAAAAAACCTAGCCGACGAAACAGATCAAAGAGAAAGATATTCACCCGTCGCGAGATTAAAGAAAAAACTACAGATAGATAATTTATGGCTATGGATACTAAAGCTCCTCGAAAAAGAAGAAAAATACGCATATGAGCTACGCAAGGAAATAAGCGAGAAGTTTGGCTTTACACCAGCAACAGTAACTAGCTATGCTGTTCTTTACCGGCTAGAACGCGATGGGTTTGTAAAAACTATTACAAAGAGCCGTTTCCCATCTAGGAAATACTATCAGATAACAGACAAAGGACGTGAAGCCCTACAACAAGCAAAAATCATTTTCGAAAACATACACCACGTACTGTTCGAACAATAATTACAATGATTAATTGAGCTCTACGATGAAAAATGAAACTAGAAAAACGGATACAAAAGATCGATCCTATCCGGAGATTCCGTAAACATCCGAGTATCACCTTATTTCAACTATATTGGTTAATTTCTCGTATAGATAAATGGTTGTTTTTATCGTTATTTCCAATAATAATTTCTCTTGTAATTACTTATTGGTTATTAAAAATTCAAGCAGTACTAAAATTGGTAATTATCTGTTTCTTACTTATCGTATTGATGCTTCTTATTCATTTGTTTTTTAAATATATACATATGATTCTTGGTTTTCCTAAATATCCGTCACCAGAAAAAGTAGCAAAAGATATTTTCAGTATTAATGTAACTGAAAAAAGCTATTTCACAAAAAGAGATATTGCAAAAGCATTGTATAGAGATACTTGGAAAATATTACCTGCAAAAGAAAAACAAAAAGCCTATAATTGGGCAGATAAAGTAGTGTCATTTTTATCAAAAAATACCAAAAAAATAGTAATTGAAGAGCATCCCTTTGAAGATGATATTCAAATAATTCTGTTGCCATGAACCACCCCTTGTTTTTGCGAGAGGTAGCCTATAACATTAATTTTCTTTTCTAAAAGATACTATAAAAAAAATAATACTAAATTATAGCAGTTTCCATATGTTCGATTATGTTTTTTAAGAACAAACATCATAAAATATACAGATAAAAATGGATACTGACCAAGACCGGATTTTGGCAATAGTACTTCAGGACATAATAAACAATGAACCAGATTTCGAGCCCATTGGTGGGGATTTAACTGTATATCAGGGAGAAGTAGGAGTTACTAAAAACGGAACACCTATCAAAATTCGAATTGAGTTAGGTTATAGATTTCCTTATGAACCACCTACAATAAAAGCAATTACACCAATTCAACACCCTATAGTAAATTTCGATCAAAAAATATCTACTCCTTCTTTAAATAATTGGAACTCAAACTATACAATCTCAAGAATAATTCGAGAGATAAGAGAGGAATTTAAGAAAAATCCCCCTGTTGATGAGAAATCTTCTAGTCATTCTATTCAATCTCCCCCTGTTGCTCCACCGATGAGCCGTCATGAGCTTCTTGAAATAGATATGTTAAAAACAAAAATAAATACTCTTCAAGCGGAGCTTCATCACTTAGAGAATTTAGTACAAAAAGAAAAAGAAAAAATTCTACAAAATAGAGCTTCAAAATCTACACCAATATCTCCAAAAGATGAATTAATCGCTGAAAAAAAAGCTATACAAAAACTTCTCAAGATGTTTGAAGAATATTACGAAGATGCTTTAATTAGTCCATCCGATTTCTATCGTTTTTATCGGATATATATCAAAGAGCTGTTCATATTGAATAGTAAATTATCAATTAATAATTATAATGACGAGGTGAAACAAAATGTCAGTAAGCGAACGAGTGAAAGACGACTTGCTTGAATACGAGGGAGACCTCTACTCTGCAGTAGTAACGCTTGACCGTCTCGCAGAAGACTTTGCGAACGGGGAAATAGATGATACGTTTTACAGGAAACAGCTTCAAGCCTTAATAAGAGCAGCATATAAAGCAAGAATTAATCTTGAAAAAACAACCCAATTTGACGTAGAAGAGTTCATTAAAAAACACAAGTTAGATGAGAAATATCCTAAGGGCTTAGAAAAACTGCGACTAGCGGAAGGAAAAGAAGGTCAAATTGAAATACCATATAAAGAATTAAAGAAAATACCGAAAAAAGTTGCTGATTACGTTGCTACAAATATTGAGTTACTAGATAACTTAGCTTTAAGAAGTGTGGCAAAAGTAGAATATATAGTACCATTGCTTGATGAAATGAAAAGAATTTTAGAAAGTTTTCCAGGGATGAAAAAAGATTACTGGATAATAGAAGAGATCGAGACATGGATCAAGCTTCTTGAAGACGAGTCACCTTCTAAACTACTTGATGATTCAGAAATAGAAAGATTAAGTTTTCAAGCAGAAAGATGGAGAGCTGAATTCATAAGCATGATCGGAGAATTATCTTCTTAAACAAAACATTGAACAAGGTGTCCCTATGGGAATAAAAGACATTGAAAGAAAAATCAAAATTAGATCTGCAATGGAAAAAAAAGACGCAGAACTCCTCCTAAAAGACATCAACAACATGATGGAACAAGTAAAAGAACTAAAAGAGCATCTGAAAAAACTAGAGAAAAAATGGGGAAAAGAAATAAAGAAAAACAAAGAATATTATCAACAAATTATTGAAATACGTAGATCACTGGGATTACCAGAAGAGATCGGTGTTTACGAATGGAAAGAAAAAGCATCAATAAAAGAAAAGATCTTTGGGGGAGAATTCTATGACCAATTAGGAATCGAATTATTAGAAATTGGTAAAAAGCTGTCATCTGAGACCGGTGGAATAATGTCTCTTGCAGAACTCATGATTAGAATAAACAAGGCCAGACCTGGAAAAGTGGTCGGAGCAACTGATATTTCAAAAGCCTTAGACAGCCTTGTAAAGTCAAAAGTAATCCCCCCAATAAAAACTCTTTCTAATGGTGTTAAAATAGTTGAATTTATTCCAGCAAACTTGACAGAAGACCATGAGGTAGTCCTGAATCTGGCTTCTAGACATGGGTATATTACTATCGAAGATCTTATACTTAAGACTGGATGGTCATTAGAACGAGCAAATAGAGTTCTGCAAGAACTTGTAGAAAAGGGAATTGCAATTAAAGATACTGAATATATGGAAGGAACAAAATATTGGTTCCCAGGATTCGTCTCTTTCTAAAAAAAACAGTAATTTTACCTTTTATTTTCCTTCTAATTCTTTTTTCAATTTTTCTAATTCGTTTTCAATATCTGAATTGTCTTCGTTACTCTCAGTTGAAATGGGTGTAGTAGATGTAACCGCTCTGGCTGTTGCGCTAGGAGTAGGTAATTCTCCAACTTTTCCTTGTTGGACCTCTAATTCTAACATTTCTAACTCTGAATCCACATCTTCTAAATCGTCAAAATCTAGTTCCATTTCCGCAAAATCGGGGTCAGATATTGCTTCACTCATCATAGAAATCTTTTCTCTTTGTTCTTCCATTTTCATCATGACTTCTTCAGTTTTTTCAGGAGGAACTTCCGCAATGGTTTCATCGATAACTTCTCCGGCTACTTCTAATGCTTTAACAGTTTCGGCAGTACTTTTCGCCTGCTGAATATTATCAATCATAGTACCGAGGTTCATCATTGTATTTTGAATTTGGTTATACCTTTTTTCATATATTTTAGCCCTTTTAAGAGCAGCAGCAGCTCCTTTACGATTACCACGAGCAATTAATTGCTTAGCATAGTTACGTTGTTCTTCAATCTTACGTAAAAGATTCTGACTCTCTAATTCATATCGATTTAACTGCTTTTTTAACGACGCGATTGCTTGGGCTTCTTTTTCTTTTTTTGTTTTTTTGTCCTTACCAAATAACCAGTCTTTTAATGGCATTAAAATCACCTCTATAAAATAAATAATACAATAAACGTTTCAAACTTCAATCTAATCCTTCTTTTTTAGTTCTTCAATTTCTTTTTCTAAGTCTGATACTGTTTCCGTAGTTGCAGGGGTTGGAAGACCTGTTTCAGCAGCAACGCCCACTTCTAAACCATATTCCTCTAAAATCGCGTCGACTTCTGAGGCATCAGTATCTGTAATAAATAAGTCATCTATTTTTTCTTCCATATCCTCAGATTTCATCTCAATACCGTCTAATGCACTCTCCATGTCATTAACAACAGCC
The DNA here is from genome assembly GCA_027061945.1 of Candidatus Heimdallarchaeota archaeon. Taxonomy (GTDB): domain Archaea; phylum Asgardarchaeota; class Heimdallarchaeia; order Heimdallarchaeales; family JAJRWK01; genus JAJRWK01. The sequence goes on along the minus strand of JAMOVR010000200.1, from coordinate 7,932 downwards.
TGGATCTCAGGAAGATTTAATTGTTCATTTACTTCTCGTAATGCTTCAGCTACTCCCGCCATCTCAGTTGCAATGCTTTGTATTGCATCTGCTCTTTCTAACTTAAATACTAAACCATCTATCTTTGAGATTAATGCTTGATAGCCACGTGCCCATTTTCTTGACCGTGCTAGATCTGTAGCATACATTCTTGCGCTTTCAAGGTCTCCCTTGGCCAACGCTTGTCTAATACGCGACTCCGTCTTTCTTTGTTGAAGTTCTAATTTACGCTTAGACTTCTCTAACCTTCTACTTACTAACTTAAGCTTAATTATATGATCTCTAGGGCTCTTCTTTTTCCCGCCACTAGTTAACCAAGAAAGAAAGTCTCTTACCATTATGATCCCTTCACATTAAAGGTCTTTAATGTTGTTCCTAATCGTTAAATAGTTATAAAACCCTATAAATCTTTACAGATAAAAAAACAATCAGACAAAAACGTTTAAGGTCATGACAAATAAGTATATGAAATTCATCGGGTGTAAGATGACAAGAGTACTCAGTATAACGCTAATTGGCTACTACCAAAAAAATATACGACCAAAAATATGAAGATGATTATGTTATAAAGTAGCCAATGATTATCCCCCATCTTATTTTTTAGTTAAAGAATAAATACCATCTCTCTGACAATGCAATAATATAATGCTTTAAACTTGATCTCATTCCTTATCTTTCATAAGGAAGGAAACTTTCTGCAGATAGAACTAAAAATAAAAACATATTAAGAATTAGAAGAAATTGCTTTTAGAGCATTAGTTTATCATTTATGTCAATTTTTATATTAATAAGTGGCATTTTCGCATAAAATATATAGTCTATTAATGTATTATACTTCGGGTAAACTACTCGACTTAATCATTATTTTAAAAAATCCAGCGGGGAAAGACAATGCCAAAAAATGAGAGGACAGTATGGGCAAGAGTAGCTGAGCCATTACGGCAGGACGTAGGGAGAGGACTTGCTAGAATCTCACAAGAAATCGCAGATACTTTAGATCTTAAAACTGGCGATGTAGTCCTTATCACCGGTAAAAAACGTACCGTAGCCATGTATTGGCGTGCGCCGAGTAGTGATTTTGGCAAAGGCCTAATTCGTATCGATTCTGTGACACGCTACAATGCTGGCGTATCTATAGATGATAAAGTAAAAATAGAGAAAACATATGTAAAAAGAGCTAAAAAAGTTTCTTTTTCCCCTACACAACCAATAATTGTTGAAAATCTTGCTAGACATGTCAAAAAAATATTAAATGGAAAAGTAGTTATCGAGGGAGATATAGTTCCTGTGCCAGTGGGTGTAGGAAGATTCATTTACTTTGGAGTTACAAGTACGGAACCCGCTGGAGAACCAGTTCTAATTGAAAATACTACTAAGATCGAAATTTCTAGAAGAGTTCTAGAAGAAGAAAAAGCTCACAAAATTAAGAGAATCAGTTATGAGGATATCGGTGGTTTAAAAGATCCTATCCGAAAACTAAGAGAAATGGTTGAACTTCCACTAAGACATCCTGAACTCTTTGAAAGACTGGGAATCGATCCTCCTAAAGGAGTATTGCTACATGGCCCCCCAGGTACCGGTAAAACATTACTAGCTAAAGCGGTTGCTTCTGAGACAAATTCTCATTTTATAAGTATTTCAGGACCTGAAATTGTTGGTAAATATTATGGTGAAAGTGAGGAGCGACTAAGAGAAGTGTTTGAAGAAGCAAAAAGAAATGCACCCAGTATAATCTTTATCGATGAGCTAGACTCTATTGCCCCTAAGAGAGAAGAAACGACTGGGGAAGTAGAACGCAGGATTGTTGCCCAATTATTAACATTAATGGATGGTTTAGAACCAAGAGGTAACGTAGTAGTAATCGGAGCTACAAATAGACCTAATGCAATCGATCCTGCTCTAAGAAGAGGTGGAAGATTCGACCGAGAGATAGAAATAGGTATTCCAGATAAAGAAGGACGCCTTGAGATCCTTGAAATACATACTCGAGGAATGCCTCTTAGTGAAGATGTGAATAAAGAAAAAATTGCGGAGATGACACATGGATTCGTTGGTGCAGATATTGCGACACTTACCAAAGAAGCTGCTTTAATTGCATTAAGGAGAGTCCTTCCAGAAATTGACTTAGAAGCAGAAACAATACCCCTTGAAGTCCTAGAAAAACTACAAGTAACAATGAATGACTTTATGGAAGCCCTAAAAATTGTTGAGCCCTCTGCATTAAGAGAAGTGTTTGTTGAAAAACCCAATGTTTCTTGGGATGATATTGGTGGGCTTAAAAAAGTAAAAAAAATCATGAAAGAAGCCATTGAATGGCCAATAAGATACGAAAAAGCGTACAAGCACCTTAATCTTAAACCACCTAAAGGAATCTTGTTATATGGCCCCCCAGGTACCGGTAAAACAATGTTGGCCAAAGCAGTAGCAAAAGAATCTGATGCAAATTTCATCTCAGTGAAAGGCCCAGAATTACTTAGTAAATGGGTCGGTGAAAGTGAGAGAGGAGTGAGAGAAGTATTTAGAAAAGCAAGACAAGCTGCGCCTTGTGTAATATTCTTCGATGAACTAGATAGTATTACTCCTGTTAGAGGATCACATTTAGGGGACTCAAAAGTAACAGAAAGAGTTATTAGTCAGCTACTTACTGAACTTGATGGATTAGTAGAACTAAGGGGCGTAACAGTAATTGGTGCTACAAATAGGCCTGATATTATAGATCCTGCTTTGCTACGGCCGGGGAGATTTGATAAACTGATAGAAGTTGGACTACCAGACAAAGAAGGAAGAATTGAAATAATGAAAACTCACTTAAAAGGAACACCAGTAAGTGAGGAAATTAATTGGGAACGCCTTGCAGATAAAATGGAAGGCTTTAGTGGAGCAGACATCGCGGCAGTAGTCTCAGAAGCAAAAATGATTGCACTAAGAGAACTAATCGACGCTATTAAAAAGCCAGAAGAAGTAGAGCTTGCCCTGCCAAACGTGCTTTTACTTGAAAAGCATTTAAATGAAGCCTTAGAAACATATATCCTAGAAAGACAGAGAAAACAAATCATCAAATCCAAGGCTGATAATGTTTCCTTAGATTTCGCGTGAGACCACAAAAAGAGGTGGTTCCATGCCGAAACCCACTAAATCAAAAAGGAGAGATCAAATGTCAGAAAAATCACCACACCAAGAAAACGAAAGAGAGCTCACATTAGATGACCTCTTCGAGATTCTTGGTAATCCACACCGAAGGGAAATCATCAAGCTACTATCACAAGAAGAAAGATACGCCTTTGAACTTGCAAAACTTCTAAATATAAGTCAAAGAGCTGTAACAAAACACTTAGAATCACTATCAAGATTACAATTAGTAACAACACGAGAAGTTCCTTCAAATCAAGGGCCACAACGAAAATATTATGCATTAGACACAGGATGGATTCTCTCGATAAGTATAGGTCCAAAAGTTTACCAAACAATCGTTAAAGAAATTTGGGCTGAACCAGAGGAAGAACTAATTCAAAGAATTACTGATGAAATCAGAAGAGGCAAAACAATAGACATACTATGGAACGCTATAAATGAATTTATTAGAATCGATGAAGAAATACAAAGAATAGAAGACAAAAAAATCGCGTTACTAAGAAAAAGAACCAGCTATGCAGAAGCAATAGATCAAGCGTTTTCACAGTTAGGGTTTGATTCTACACAACGAGAGATCCTTAGAATATTAATTGAACATAATGGATCAATGTACCTAACAGAATTAGCTGATCATATACAAGGAGACTTAGATACTTTGAAAGAAGCAATTGAAATTCTTCAGAAACAAGAAATCATTATGGTAACATGGTTAAGCCCGAACGAGGCAAGAATTGCGATTCAAAATAGTTAAGCACAAAAAGTGACCTTACAAAAAATTATTTTTTTAACTTGTCGGCATGAAGCCCCCTTCCGTAAGGGAGGGGATTAAATGAAAGCCGATACATTCTTTTACTCCTTCATACCACCACAACACCAGTACGACGCTTAGACGCTGGGAAAAACATTATTACCATGAAAAAAATCATTAAACAAACAAGGAAAAAAGAGAAGAAAACAAAAGAAGAGAAGAGCGATATTAATTAATGCTGAGTTACAAGTTCAAGCTATATACAAACAAGGAAGCAGAGAAGAAGTTAGAGGAGAGCTTGGAGTTAGCCCGATTGGCTATACAACCGATTGCTGGGGGAAATAAGCAAGGTGAAAAAAGAAGGAAGAAAAATAACCCAGAAACACACGCAACACAAGCACTAATAGTCAGACTGAAAAAAGACGAAAACACCGAACTAAAAAAGGTCTACTCTAAAGCATTGCAAATGGTCAATTACCAGTTATGTTATAAAGCAATGTGAAAGCATTGTCAAGGGTGAAGAAGAACGGGAAGAAAATAGGCAAGCTAAAGCATAAAAAGAAGGGAAAATACAAGTCCTTGAATTACAACCAGAGCGGTTTCTTAATAGACGTGGAAAAAAACCGCATTTCTCTTTCCAAAATCGGTAGCGTGAAAGCAAAAATACACCGAGAAAATAAACGGAAAAGTAAAGGGGATATGGGTAAAGAAATACCCCCGCGGTAAGTGGTACGCAATAATACAAGTCCAAATACAAAAACAAGGAACAAAGGAACAAAGAAAAACAAGACACCACACACTAAACAGGTAACAGAGTGATTTGTCTAGACATGGGCATAGAAAAATTTGTAGTAGACAGTAGTGGGACTGCGATAGAAAACCCCAAACACTTAGATAAGACAATTGAAAGAATAAAGCTGTTACAAAGAAAACAAAACTGTCAAGGAAAAAGAAAGGCTCCAATAACTACGATAAATTCCGTAGAAAACTGGCTAAGAAATACGAGAAACTAAACAACCCGCGCAAAGACTTCCTAGTAAAGACTTCCTACACAAACCATCAAAAACGTAAACAACTACGTATGATATGATTTATGTAGAAAATTTGAACATTAGAGGATTGGTCAGTAAAGGAAAGGAAAGAACAAGACCCCGCACCAACGCATTCTGGACACGTCATGAGGCGAGTTTATAGGAATGTGGTATTACAAGGTGGAAGACGCTGGGCCGGTAAGACACTAACAAAAGTCTCTCCCCAATACACTTCCAAGAAGTGTATCGTGTGCGGAAAAACCACTACCGAGCTAAAACTAAGCGACAGAGTGTTTGTTTCCCCTGAATGTGGCTGGGAAGCAAAGCAGACAGGAACTACAACACCCCCCTAAATATCCTCAAAATCAAGACAGGGACAGGACGCTCCGTAGCGCTGTGGAGAGAATTCCAAAAAACACTCTAAACCATTTCTTACAATAAATAAAGGAAGTGGTTTTGGGGCAAGTCTTCTCGGTGAAGCAGGAAGCCATTTGCCAAAGCAAGGAGTAGTTAACTTAGTATGTATTTTATATTATTACCTCATTTTCTTCTTTTTTGGGTTTGAGCCTTTTAGGCAAAATAATTGCAAAAGTTGTTCCTTGTTCTGCCGATGATCTGACAATAGAAATAGAGCCTTTATGTAACTCAATAATTCTCTTAGTTCTATAAAGGCCAATACCAAATCCTTCAGAATTAGGATCTAACTTTTGAAAAACCCAAAATACTTGTTTCCAGCTTTCTGGGGGGATTCCTATGCCATTATCTTTAATATATATACGTATATAGTCCCCCATGTCAGTCCAACTAAACTCAACCCGAGGCCGAGGATTCTTATTAAACTTATATGCATTAAGAACTAACTCCATGAAAGCAATCCTTAATTTTTCTAAATCTCCTTCGATAGTTGGTAATGGCTGTTTAACAATGATCTGCGTTTCCCTAAAAGGCTTAGATGGCTGAGAACGAATAAATTCTATTATCTGTTGAGATAAATTAACAGTAGTTATTTTAAGATCAGGGGAAATGACCTTTGACAACTGAACAAGAGCATTATAAAGATCTTCCATTTTGTTAGCATTTGCTTGAATAATATCTAAGCTCTTTAAATTGTCTTCAGTCAGGTTATCTGCTGCATCTTCTTTGACAACTTCTGTAAAGCTTATGATTGCTCGTAAAGGTGTTTTCAAGTCATGCGCCAATGATCTAACATAAGAGTCTATTTCTTCTCTTGCCCATGCCAACTGCTGTTCTAATTCCTTAACCTTATGTTGTAACTGGATAACAGAACCCCAAACTGGAAAAACAATTACTACATATCTGTCCCCAATTTTTGCAGAGGTTTTTTTAGCAATGAATTCATCGTCTCCTGGAGAAACAATATTTTTGGACTCATTTACTTTCCATCCCTCATCAACACATCTCTGGATTTCTTCTATTAGCCAATCTGGGGAACTTGTCAGAGGAATACTTCCACTACCTCCAACTAAAAAAATATTGACCCCCACAGCTGGAAGCAAGTATTTTAGATCTGTGAGGTCATCATGTAAGTCCCCAATAAATTCATTGTCTTCTGGCATTATGCCACCATCCTATAATAGATCGAAACATAATAATTCCTTATAATAATTAAACATTAAACATTGAAGAATTCTAACTATCCCTTTAAAATCTTCCTCCAAATATCAAATCTCCGAAAAAGAACAAAAACAATGAAAACAATAACCCTAAAAAGACCTAAAACTAGCAAATCTTTTTTTATAACAAAAACAAATTCCACAACGATGGTCAAAGCAGAATTACAAGTAGGTCCAATTTCTCCAGATTTAGTCATAGGAGATCCTACAAAACATACATTAAGAATTTATAGCGAGGAATTTATTCCTCCGCTATGGTTCATGATCATGGATACACTGACACCAAGAGGAGAAGAACCAGACAAATTATCATTCGAGATCAATGCAAACAAACTAGTCGAATTAATTGACAAGCCATACAGAGTCTTTGAGGATGATCCGTATCTAAAAGCATATGTAAAACTTCTAGATCATATTAAAGAGGAAATACTAGGAATACGCTTCAGAAAAGAAAAGCTCTTTATTTCGATACCTGTAACAATAACTATTATCGACGCTGTAAAAACTGAGGAAGAGAAACAAGAGCTCCTCGCGACATTCCAAACCGTATGGGATTTGATTGATGATGTCTTAGGAAACAGGATCACAACAAAAGAATTCATCGAACAATTTAATGAAATAACCGCTCAATGGACAAAAGACTTCAAATTCACTGGTGATCTCCAAAAGGATGTTCAAATGGTTGGAGAAGCTAAAAACTTAGTTATAAGGACATTAGGAACAATACAAGACAATCCTGCACTAGAATTTAGAACGTACAGTACAATATTAGCGTATCTTCCATAAAAAATTCATTAATCAAAAGAAGAACAAAGTTAACCTTTTTTCATAAGAAAAGTCAAAGTCATATACGAGATTTTTTTCAAAAGACTTATGCAAGAAAAACTGTTATACTACGAAGACCCTTATCTCAAAGAAGCCGAAGCTGTTATTAGAAAAATTGTTAATGAGGGGATATACCTAGATCAAACAATTTTTTATCCACGTGGAGGCGGTCAACCTAGTGATAAAGGAGTAATTATTGTTAATGATAAAGAGATACCAATAAAAAATGTTAGAAAAACAGAACAAGGAATACTTCATGAAATAGATGAAACACAGTATCTTGAGGAAGGACAAAAAATAAAGCTAAAAATCAACTGGGAACACAGATATGCATTAATGAAATTACATACTTCATTACATGTCCTAAGCGCTATTGTTTACAACAAATTTGGAAAACTAGTAACTGGAGGAGATATTGCCCCTAAGAAGGCAAGACTTGATTTTGATTTGGAGAAGATTACTCCTGAGATCAAACAAGAACTTGAAGAAAAGCTTAATAAAGAGTTACAAAAAGGGCATGAAG
>JAMOVR010000199.1 GCA_027061945.1 Candidatus Heimdallarchaeota archaeon | reverse complement strand
TGTATAAAACTACTTAAGAATATGTTCAAAAAGTAATAATTGTACTATGAAAAAATCTTATTTTAGTAAACATTTAATTACTAATAGAGAAATAGTTATATCCGCATGAAAAGAATAGCACTTTCAATATTCATAATAGGCATTTTAGCCTTTTCCACGCCTGGAAATGTTGCAGCATTTAACATTCCGGTAAATTTGAATATTGGAGATGTTTTTAAAATAAGAATAACAAATGCGTCCGTTGAGCACAAAATAAACGGTACAGAATATTTTGATACAGATATGCCAGAGCTTTCTCAATTATCAGTAAACCAGATCGCTGAAATGAAAATTACTGCAATATATGATGAAGGCAAAAGTACTTATGTCAATGTTACAGGAAACGCAGGAGAATTAAAAATCGAAGGAACAGTAGAAGTTGATGAGTGGATGTTCGGATTAGGACTTTTGCTTTTCTTGATATTAGCACAAGTATACTTTAATCCGGATAATTATGATTTCTCTGCACCAACGGATACAACAATTACCAGTGTCGATAAAATTGACCCGCTTCCAATTTTTGCATCTAGTAATGAAACACAATATACTGAATTAGTAAACAAGTACAATTCATCCGAAACCACAACAACTACAACTACAAGCACAAGTACTAATCCAAATATTACTATGGCTGAAAATATTTTTGACGTAAATTACAATAGTGCGGAAAAATTCTTCAACTTTACCATAATCATTGATATTACGAACCATGGCGTAAATAGCAAAGGAGATAGTTGGAGTACACACATGATATACAAATATATCACGTATATAGATGTAGCCCGAAGTTTCGTATTTAAATATCTTTTAGAATTAAAATATGAAGTTAATATAGGTTCTGCTAGCTCATTAGCCTTCATGTCAATAGGTTGGGACAACTCTACTGAAACACAAGATGAAGGAGGAATACTAGGTTTACCTGGTTTCGAGTTATACATTTCATTAACAGCATTACTTGCCGTGCCGATTATAATTAAAAAATACCGAAAATAAAAATAATAACTCATTAAGAATTATGTTATTAATTCCTTATTTTTTTATTTATTTCTTTTTTTGAAGCAATGCAATAAAAAAAGCTTCATTTGATTTATTATTTGGAAAAATTCTCCTAGTCTCTCTTAAAAAAGAGGAGGGGACACCTATATCTACCTCAAAATCTTCGACTAATTTCCAAGAAGGATTTTCTTCAAGAAAAGAAATTACATTATCCTCATTTTCTTCTTTTAAGACACTACACGTAGAATAAAGAACATATCCATTATTCTTAATAAAACGAGTAATTCCTTTTAATATTTCTAGTTGTAATTTAGAATTAGCATTAACCAATTCAGGGGTAATCCTCCATTTTAATTCGGGATGAGATGAAAACGTACCTGTTCCAGTACATGGTACATCAGCAAGCACAGAATCAAATTTATAATTAAAAGAAGGCATACGGGCATCATAAGTAATTACTGGCATTCCAAGTTTAAAATTAGATATCCTGTCTTTCAAAAGCTTTGTTCTGGAAAAATTAAATTCTCCGGCAATAATAATTGAAGCTTTTCTTTTAGTTACTAACTGCAATGTTTTATTCCCAGGTGCAGCACAAGCATCAAGTACTGTCCATCCAATTCCGATAGGAAGTGCTTGCCCTATTGCAATACTACCCCAGTCCTGAAAGACGATTGCTCCGTTATTATATGCATCTGTAAATACTAATTTAGAGGAATTCTTCTTAATCAAAAAAGTGTTTTCAAGTATAGAATCCTGTTCAAGTAATATGTCTTGTTTAAAAAGTTCTTGTACTGTTTTTTCTATTGGTTGGATCAAAGGATTTAAGAACACATATCTATTCTCAGGAGTTTTAGAATATGAAATAAAAATTTTTTTAGCCATTTCAAGACCTAATTGAGAAAGAAGTTTTTTTACAAACCATTTTGGTAATGAATATTTAAAAGAAAGTTGAGTGATCTTGCCTCCTTGGGGTTTATACCTATTTAAATCTAAGTTTTTTAATTGAAAAAAATAAGAGACATACGCTTTTTTAAAGAAAATATTATTATTTCTAAGAAATTCCTTTGTCCATGTAATAACATTTGTTATCGGAAATTTTTCAAATAATATTAAATAAGATGCAAGCTCTAACGTTGTTATTTTTAATAAGTTTTTAGTGATTGATAAACCTAAAAACTCTTCAATCAAATAATCAATTGTGATTTTCCATCTTAAGGTTTCAAGCACCCATTTATGCACAATATTCCAATCTTTAAAAGAAAGTTTTGTAGAATAATTTGCCCTATATTTTTTTAATAATAATTTCATGCTGGTTTTTGGCTTAATACTCTGAATAAGCATTTCTACTGATAAAAAGAAAAGAAGATAGCTAAAAGATGCATTGAAATTATTATTATTTTCAACTGGATCTTTATTTTCTTTTGACATGTTAGATCATTTACTTTTTTCTTTTCTTTTTAATCCCTCTTCGGGGGACATGATTTTATAATCATTTAGATCTAACTCAATAAAATCTACAACAGGCTGATATTGCATTCTTGCCCTTGCTGCAGCATGAGCATCAGGAGTAACGTCTCCAACGTACATTACCCTCCATGCTTTAAAACCCCAAGAATTAATTATTTTTTGTAATCCTTCAGGCTCCGGTTTATGAAAATTAACACTACGCAAGCCGATTACAGGATTAAACCAGTGTTCCAATCCATTTTCTTTTAAAATATGATTTATAACATTCTCACTATTGTTTGCGAAAATTGCAAATCTTTGTAGGCCCTCTTGTTTAAACTCATCTAATTTAGTAATAACTTCTGGGAATAATTCAAACTTTTCAGCAACTTCAAATTCAAGACTTTCAATTATATCATAAAGTTGTTGTTTTATTTCAGGATTATCAACATAATTATCAATAGTAACTAAATAAGGGGAAAAAAGTAATCTTCTACCTGTTAATTCTTCTATTTTTTTAGCTAACTCTTGTCTCACGACTGTTAGATCTAAAGGAAAACGCCCCAAAGTATTATCAAAATCAATAATGATCCCTTTTAGTTGTTTTTTAATTTTAAGACTCACATAACAATTATTTATTATAAAGAAGATATAGTTTATCAAACTACAAAAAATAATCGTATTATAGAATAAATTTGAAAGCCGGAATTATGGCGAGTAAAATATTGAAAATAAAAACATTAATAGTGAAATAAGAGTTAAAGAAAACCAATATATTTTATTCCACTTAAATACTTTAGCACCGTCTAAATTCCAAAATGGGAGTAAATTAAACAAAGCAATAAATCCGTTGATAAATACAATTCTATAAAAAATGTAAAGTAGAACTCCTCCAGTTATACCTAATATTCCTTGAGATATTCCTATTAAGGAGAGGCCAATTAAGGCAAAAAAAATGTTTGTAGCAGGGCCTACAATGCTTATTTCACCATTTTCTTCTTTATTAGGCCGGCCTAATATTGCAACAAAACCAGGAACGATAAAACCAATTCCAATCAGAGCAGTTAACAATGTTAACCATATTCCTTTTTCATATAACACATATCTAGCGTAAAACTTCTTTTTGAGTGCCATATATTTGTGAGAAAGTTCATGTAAAATAAAACCAGGAGCAATAATCATAAAATCAATAATAACGCCAAAGATAGCATTAAAATCACCTGTAAACATTTTATAAATATTTGTAATTCCACTTAATGCTAGAAAAATAAGTAGTGTGCCAGCAAACAAATCAAGCTGTTCATTACCTAATGTAATTATTCCAGGACTTTCTTTTAGAACTTGTTCATAATACTGTTTTTCATCCTCAGGACTAATTGACCTTACAAATTTTTCTTGGGAACCAGTAAAATTAGAGATTAAGTTCTCCATATTAATTATTGGTCCCATGGTTCCATATAATGCAGGGCAATTATGATTCATGGGCTCAATATGCTTTTCGCAGAACAAGCCTTTACAATATGGACATTGTATGACAATGTCATGATCTATTTCGGGGCCACATGCTTGGCATTTCACAGATTAAATTCAAAGAAGAAGTAAATTAAAATAGATGTTAGGGCAAAAGAGAATTACTTTAAAACAATTGCTTTGCGAGTCGTTCTTATTAGATCTCTAACTGTTACTATGCCTAACAACTGATTTTCTTGATTTGTAACGATTACCCGTTCATCATCTATTTTTATGAACAAGTCAAATAATTCTTTTAGAGTTATATCAGGAGGCACTGTATAAAACCGAGTTTCCATATATTTAGTAACTGGTTCATCATCAGGCGCATTTCTTATGATTTCTGGAGTAATTATGCCTATAACCTTGTTTTCAGGACCAACAACTGGCAATGTATGCTTCCCAGTTTCGAGAATAATTTGTTTTGCTGCATGAACAGGAAAATTAGACTTTATACTAATAACATTAGTTGTCATTATGTCTTTTACTTTATAATTATGAAGTATTTCATGCTCTTCAATATCCTTCAAGAATGCTTCTGCACGATCGTTGTACTGGCCAGTATATAGAGATTTTTTCCCAGAGACGAAGTACGCAACAACATTAGCTATTGCTAATGGTGCAAGGAATACTGTTGGATATCCTGTCAATTCAATTATTAGAACTAAGGAAGCAATAGGTGTTTTAGTAGTAGCAGTATGACTTGCACTCATTCCAAGCACAATATATGCAGAAGCATTAGCAGGATCTAATAGAAGACCAATGATCCCACCAACACCTCCACCAACAACTAAAGCGGGCGCAAAAACACCACCACTAACACCAAAACCTACAGTAAAAGATGTTCCTAAAATTGTTAAGATAATCAAAAAACTATAGGTCAGAACATCAAACTCGTTTTCCTGGTCTAAAGTGTTAAGCATATCAAAACCATTCCAGTTTAACGGGGGTTCTTGAGAGACAAGTGTAACGATCAAGAAAACAGTAATTGCGGCTAGGATAGTACCTATAATTGGTCTAACAGTGTCAGAAAAATATTTTGTAGAAAGTTTTCTTGAGAGCCAGAAAATATTAACAAATAATAGTCCAACTAGTCCTGCACTGAGGCCGACTAATAACGCAAAGAGAAAACCTTGAAAGTTTTCATGATAAGTGCCAATATGGAGCGTTAATAACCTTGGTGGTGCTCCAAATATTAACTTAGTTGAATATCTAAACGTCAAAAATCCAGTGATCGCCGCAAGAAAAGAAGGTGTATAGGCAGGAGCGTCAATATCATGACGATAAGGAATTTCTGCTGCAAAAATTGTTCCGCCAAGTGGTGCTTGAAATAATGCTGCAGTAGCTGCTGCCCCTCCCAAAACAGTAATTGTTTCTCTTTTAATAGGAAATTTACTAATTTTTTGTGGGATTAATTGAGATAATGTTCCACCAACATATATTGCAGGGCCCTCTGAACCAACTATGCATCCACTACCCATAACTACGGAAGAAGTAACAAATTTAGTAATCCCTCCCTTTAAATCAAATTTCGTTTTTCCATGCCTTGCTGCAATATATTCACTAACGCCACTCCCCTGAATAGAAGGCCCATAGTATTTTACGGCGATAGCAGTGACAATCCCACCCATAATCATAGTATAATAAATAGGTATTTGTGATAAAGCAGAGCGCATAGTTTCTACGGTTATAAAAAATAAAGTCATTAATAAACCGGAACCAATTCCAATTGCAATAGAAAGTGGTACCCATAATCTAACATAACCGATAAAGCTCTGACTCATTATATCGCTTTTCAAAGACATTTTGGCTTCAACTACCATTTTAATTTATTTCAGAATAACAATTCTTTTATGAACTACCCCTTGCTTTGGCAAGGAGCTTCCTGCTTCATCAAGAAAACTTGCCCCAAAACCACTTCCTTTACTGTAAGAAATAGTTCGGAGTAGAGGTCTTCTTTCCACAGGCGTTACGGGGCGTCTCGTCCCTGTCTTGATTTTGAGGATGTCTAATTTAGGAGTTGACTTGAATAACATGTGGAATGGTCTTCATCACTTTCAATAGCCAGTATTCTCACCGCGAAAGTATCTGAAATTTCTCTTATTTTTTTTGTTTTATTACGTTGTCAATTCTGGTGGGCTAATGACCTTTCTTCTGTATTTCACTACAAAGATTAGGTGGTAATATAACGAATATACTGAATGGGAGCCTTTATCTAACTCGTATTTCACAGTTATCAATAACTCGAACGAACTATGAAAGAGATTGCAAACGATTTATAAAGATTATCGGCTTTAATTTCATCCCCTCCCTCTCGGAAGAGGACTTCCCGCCGATAGTGTTAAATAACATTCGCGATATTTTTCAAAAAAAGGAACATAAAAAACAAGATCATCTCAAAAAATAAACTAAAGTTATTCTTCTTTATTCTTCTCAATAATTGCTTCTAATTTTCTGACTTTTGCATTAAGTTCTTTAGTAGTCTTTGCCATTTCTTCAAGATCTTTTCTTAGTTTATCTATTTCTTCGGGTTTCTTTGCTTCTTTATGTATTTTATTTATGGCCTCATAGGCTCTTCGTTTTATTCTACCATCAACTTCTCTTTCCTCCATTTCTTCAAGATATTTTACACCTTTTAGAGACCCGATCGCCTCAATCGCTGAAACTACAGCCATTTTAACTCTGAACTTTCTTTCTTTAAGCATAGGAACAAGGAACTCCAATATTTCATCTGTTTGATATCTTTTACCTAATTTTCCTAATGCTGTTATTGCTTCAGTACGGATTAGTGTTGGTTTATTCTTTTTAGACCACTCTTTTAATACTTCGATGGATCTATCGATCTCAAGCTCAGCTAGACCTTTTAATGCCATTCTACGGATAATCTCTACATGAGAATCTTTAGATAACTGTTTTGTAATAATATCAAACGCTTCAGGAATTTTTATTTTTCCTAAACTTAAAGTAGCTTCGGCTTCTACATAATAGCTTTCATCCCCATTAGACAAAAAACTGCTTAATGAGTTCATTACTATATTGTCTCTTAAGAAAGATCCAAGAGCATTTACAACACCCCTCCTTGCTTTAGGGTGTTCAATAGATAAAGAGTTTATCAGTTCATTCCTTGCTTCTTTAGTTCCTATATTTGCAAGTACTGAGGCAATTCTTGCCTGAACGCCCCAGAATGGATCTTTACGTAATCTTTCGCCCAATTTTCGGATTACATCCGGAGACGGTGTTTTTGCTAATAATTTTGCAGCTTCGATACGCCCAATTACGTCTTCATCATGTTCTAACTGATATTCCAACATGTTCTTTGGAGGATTCTCTGCCCATTCTATTTTTTTAAGGACCCAAAAATCAGGATCAAACCTGAACATTTTAGGCGTAAACTCTAGGGGTATATAAAATTCATGTTCTTTTTCCTTTATTTCAAGCGTAATTGTCTTCTTATTTCTTTCATCTGTAAATAGTAAAGTGACGGGGATTTTGAATATAGGTGTATCATTTTTACTTTCATTTTTTACTTGTTGTTGCTTTACGGAGATCTTAGCTATTTTGTTTTGTTTATCCCATGAATAGTTTATCTTAAATATAGGATATCCCGGTTTATAAATAAACTCATCAAAAAACCAATCTAAGTTTTTTCCAGTGACTTCCTCAATTGCTCTTTGAAAATCAGAAGTCTCAACTAATCCAGCTTTATGTTTCTCAAGATAAAATTTTAAGATCCCACGAAATTGATCTTCCCCTAGTATGAATCTTAGCATGTGTAGTCTCCAAGCACCACCAGGATATAGGTGAGAATCAAACATATCAATAGGCTCTTTATAAACATTTGTTACTATTGGTCTCCGATATCTTTTAGCATCCTCATTAAAATAGTCTTCCATATTTCTGAGCATTTCATATCGAAACTCATCTTTTCCAAGTGAATGTTCAGTGAATACAGCTTCAAAATAAGTCGCGAATCCTTCGTTTAACCATGCATGTGTCCAGTCTTTACACGTAACATAGTCTCCAAACCATTGGTGTACTGCTTCATGAGCTACTAACGGATTACTTGAAAAATCGATATGAGCACGATCATCATGTAATGTTAAATCTGTTTGTGTTGTTGCAGTAGTGTTTTCCATCCCTCCAAAAATAAAATCTGCAACTGCAATCTGCGAATATCGAGAATAAGGATATTTTACTCCGAAATATTCTGATAAGAACTGAATAATTTTTGGTGTGTCTCCAAAAGCATTGATTCCTTCTTTTTCTCTCCCAGGAGGAACGTAGTAATATATTTTAATTCCATCCCACTCATCACTTATTTCTATAAATTTACCTGCCACAATCGTAATTAGATATGTACTATGGGGAAAATCAAATTTGTAGTGATAGATCCATTCTTCTTCTTTTTTCTCTAAAGAGACTAAATCTCCATTACTTAACGCAAACCACTCCGGTTTTACATGTATTATTGCTTCACTGGTATGCTTGAAGCTTGGATGATCTAAACAAGGAAAGTAATATGAACTATCTTCGTCTTGTCCTTGTGTCCACACTTGTGTTGGTTTATTTGGCTCTCCTTCATCAGGTTTAACAAAGTATACTCCTGCGCGTGGTTGTTCAGTGTAGTGCTGTATAAAAACTTCGAAAGTATCTCCTTTTTTCTTTTTTTCAGGAAGATCAATTATTAGGTATCTACCAGTGTTCTCGAAAGAAACTGTTTTTCCATCGACTAGTACTTTTTCTATTGTCATTTCTTTAGCATCTAGTTTCAAGATTTCAAGTTCTTTATGACGAGTAAGGCAAGATAACGTAGTTTGCCCATAGGCAATTTCATTTTCTATATCAAATCGGAATTCTAATTTTACATGATTTATGTCTATGGGATGGTCTGGTGGAAAATGTGGTTTTGCTCCTGGAATAACAAATTTTTTGTTTTCTTCGTCTAGATGGGTATACCAATGGACAATTTTACCTCCAACCCAGTGATGTTTACACATTTGAATATTCTCAAAGAGGTTCATTCTGTCAACCCTCGGTACTTGGGTAGCAAAATTAGTTAATAAGGTGTGTTACTTATTCAATTCGATGGCGTGAAAGTCTCCTCCTTTCGAGAACGGCGAGGAAAAGATAAGAACTGATATTGTTGGTCATTTATAGCAATATTTTAGTAAAAAACTAAAATTAAATACACCATTTTATAGTGTCTGTTGAAAGAAAAACTAGAGAAAAATCCATTCAGTTCTTACAATGAGATGGAAATGATTCTGAGACAAATAGTCTTTCTTGATGATGCGAGGAGCCTATTACAAAAGCAGGGGATAGTTCACATGCAAAAAGTATGTCAGAATAAAACCTAATCTAAAAATAATCTTTTATTCATTCATTATCTTGATGAAAATCGGTATTATCTCAGACTCTCATGATAACGGAATTGCTGTAGAAAATGCTCTTAAAATCTTTAAAGAAAAGGGTGTTGAATTAATAATTCATTTAGGTGACATAATTTCACCCTTCACGGCGAAAAAATTATTCAACTTAGGAGTTCCAGTAAAAGCTGTATTTGGAAATAACGACGGAGAAAAAAAGTTTATGCGTGAAATATTCCAGAACTTTGGTGGAGAAATAGCTGAATACACATGGGTTGGAGAAATTGATGGCATTAAAATTGCTTTTACTCATGGACATATTCATTATCTAGTTGAATCATTAATCGATTCTAACAAATATGATATAGTATTTTCAGGCCATACGCATGAAAAAGTTGAGGAAAAACATGAAAAAACTCTTCATCTAAATCCCGGTGAAAGTGGTGGTTGGCTAAAAAGTGAAGGAAACGTAATTATTTTAGAAACGAATCCTCTTAATTACAAATTTGTCTCTTTTGATCCCTTCAATAAAATAGGATAATTTTTTTATTATTATTATCTCCCTGAAAAATTATTTATCTTTTTTAATATTTTAGATATATATTAGCATTTTTCTTTCCACAAGAGATAGAGATTGTTCTAACTTTCTGATATCTTCTATGTATTGTTCCAATTCTACAATAAAAACCGGCAGGCATTGACATTGACATAGAATCTTATCTTTTCCTCGCCGTTCTCGAAAGGAGGAGACTTTCACGCCATAATTTCTTAAAAAGAGTTATTTATTTGATATTTAATTTTTGGAGCGTTTTTTTGGTAGGAATTCCTTTTTCGTCCCATCCTAAGGCATTATAATAGTTTTTTAATTCTTTTTCATACTTTTTCTTGTTTAATGCTTTGTTTTCCTTAGTGGATTTTTCATAAAAGAAATCTGGTAAGAAGTCATCTTTTTTAGAAAAACCATAGTTAAGGTTTATTATACGTTCTAAGGTCAATATTCTTTGACCGATAGAGAATAACTGATTACTGGAGAGCTTTTCTCCTGTAATTGTTTGCAAAGCCCTGGACAATGGTTTAGCGTGTAAAAAATTCAGAGCAACTTTTGGTAAGTTTGAGGTTAACAAGGCATTTACAAAATTAGGTGTGATCTTAGTTATAGGATTCATTTCTACGTATGCATAAAATGCGTGTACACAAGTAACCGCCGAATCAATTAGAGCAATAATTTGAGTAGATTTTGCTACCAGTCTACCTTTTCCTTGCCATGTCGTGTTACTTAATTTTATAGGAGTACCTAATGCTTCTACTGCAATAGTTGCTCCTCCTCTAAGGTGACAACCGCCTCTAGAAGAAACGCCATATCCTAATGCTTGACCAGTAAATTTCCTTGGTTCATATACTGGAAACTCCATTCCTTTAGTATGTGCAATCTGTCCGGGAGCATATTTATCTCCTATATATTTAGCACCATTTCTTAAGAGTTCATAAGTTTCATTATCTTCAATAACTATTTTTAAGAACGTTTCTTTCAAAGTGTTTAAATCAGTTTTTCCATCTAAAGGATCCTTTAGAGAAACTTTTCCTTCTTTTATTAAATGTCTTAATGCCGCTAAAGTTTGGCCAGAAGAGATTGTATCCATTCCTAGTTGAGTTACATATTCAGTCAATAGAAGAACTGTTTTTAAGTCAAATATTCCCATATTTGCTCCTATTATTCCTACACTCTCAAACTCAGGAGTCCTTACTAATTCAGAATCAACTTCATATGTATGTCTACAAGCAACAGGGCATTTGTAACAGCTATTATGTTTTTTAAGGAATGGTTCAAATTTATCATCAGTGAGGTTTTCTATTTCCGGATGAGAATTTTGTTGATAATAGTTTACAGTTATTCCACTATTCTTCTGATATATTTTCATATAAAAAAGCGTTCCTGAACGATTATATTCATAGTATAATTTGTCTTTTTTTAGTTTTTGAGTCATTTTTTTGCTTAGTGAACGGTATTTTTCGGGATCCGAAATAGGGATTTCTTTGTTTCCTTCTACAACTACTGCCTTTAGTAGTTTAGAACCCATTACTGCTCCTAAACCACCTCTTCCGAAATCGTGTTCGTAGTCATGAGTAATAGAAGCGTATTTAATTCGTTTCTCTCCGGCAGGGCCAATTGAAAGAACAGATGCTTTTGGATATTTTGTTTTTAGATATTTTTCTGTTTGATGAGTAGTTTTTCCTTTTAATTCGGAGTCCTTGTGAAAAGTAATTTCATCATTGAAAATTCGTATATACAGTAAATCTTCAGATTTTCCTTTTATTCCTAATACGTCGATTCCTGCTTTACGAAGTTGAGAGCCCCAATTACCACCCATGTTACTTGAGCTTACAGTATTAGTTAGTGGAGAACGCGAGACTAAAGTTATTCTTGCAGCTGTTGGAAAACTCGTTCCTGTTAAAGGTCCTGTTGCGAATACCAACATGTTTTCAGGGTCAAATGCATCTTTAGGATAAGAATATTTATAGAAGAAATATGTGCCTATTCCTCTTCCACCCAGATATTGTTTTAAAATATTAGCTGGAGGATTAATATTTATTATTTTTTGCTTTTCGAGATCAATTATTTTTGTTCGTGGGAATACGTAAGTCATTTGTCTTATTGATATTCGAATGGGTTATTATTGGTTTTTCGTTTTAATTTAAAAATAAGATGATACCGAATTTATTTTTAATGATTGTTTTTTATTGCTCATTGAGAGCCAAGGATAAATAAGGATCAGAAGGAAGGATTAATATGCCCCACTTTTTAAATTTTTTAAAGAAAAAATTACCAGAACAACAATTTAGAATAATAATGCCTTTATTTATTGGAAAAATAAAAATTGATATTACAGAGGACGAATTTTTAGAAAAGAAAGATTATTCTTATACAGACTTATTACGAGATCGTCCAATACCAGATGTTGATGGTATAATAATAGGAATTAATTTTCAAAAAATAGAGAACTATTCAGATATTAGGGAAGATCTTTGGAAACATTTATTTTTAAGAGTTAAAGAAGGCATCCCAATTTCAATAATTTATAAAGATAATGTTTTAACAAAAGCAGAAGTCAGTGAGATATTGGGTCTTTACCGTTTGAATGCAAATCCTTGGCTTGTTACTAGCGAACAAGAAGAAGGCGTAAAATGGTTATTGGATGTTGCAACAATAGTTGCAGCAATTAAAAAAAGAGAAAAAGAAAAAAAGGAAAAACAAATGAATCAATAAATAATAAAAATAAAAAATTCTTTAATTTTTGATAGATAAACGATGTTTTAGAGCTCCCATTGCGGTTTTATTTTTTCTAGCATCTTAGCTGATAAGATGGGGTGTTTAGCTAGAGTCGCTTCATCTAGTCGATATCCTGCGACAGTATGTGGTGCTTCATGCAGTAGTTCTGGATTTTCTTTAGCTTCTTTTAGTATATTTTTAATAGCATCTGCCATTTCGTTGAGTATAGATAAAGGTTCTGTTTCAGTAGGTTCTATCATTAGTGCTTCATGAACAATTAATGGGAAATATATAGTGGGTGCATGCAATTTGTAGTCTAGTAGTCTCTTAGCAATATCTAACGCGGATACACCAGTTTCCCTTAGTAATGGAGATGCACTTACTACAAATTCATGTTTTCTTGGTATGGACGGATCTTGTGGTAGCTCAAGACCATCTTCATGCATTACTTTATGCATTAAATAATTAGCATTGGTCACAGCTGTTAGACATGCCTCTCTAAGGCCTTCTCCACCCATTCTTGCAATATAAGCGAGGGCTCTTAGGATTACCGCAATATTACCATGATACCCATGCACATGTCCAATAGAATGAGATATGTTATAATCAAAGTAGTACTTGTCTTTTTCTTTGTCATATGAGATTATAGGAGTAGGGAGAAATTGCTTTAATTTGTCATTCACAAGAACTACTCCTGAGCCAGGTCCACCACCACCATGAGGAGTTGCGAATGTCTTGTGTAGATTAATATGCATAACATCAAAGCCCATATCGGCTGGTTTTGCTACTCCCATTATTCCGTTGAAGTTTGCGCCATCTAGATATACTAAGCCTCCAGCATCATGAATCTTTTTGTTTATGTCCATGATATTACTCTCGAAGATACCCAATGTATTAGGATTAGTAATCATCATTCCAGCAGTTCTTTCGCTCAATGCACTTTCTAATGCTTCTAAATCGATTCTTCCTTTTTCATCACTAGGTATTTCGATTGCTTTGAATCCTGCCATTACTGAAGATGCAGGGTTTGTTCCGTGAGCAGAGTCAGGAATAAGCATTTCGTCTCTTTTTGTTTCTCCGTTTAACATATGATATGCTCGAATAAGTAGAACTCCAGTAAATTCTCCATGCGCACCAGCTGCTGGTTGGAGAGTAATCCCTGTAAATCCTGTAAGAGACTTTAATGCTTCACCTAAGAGATACATTGCTTTTAATGTCCCTTGAACAGTCTCTTCTGGCTGTAGTGGGTGTTGCATTGAAAATTCGGGGTATCTGACTAAAGTTTCATTTACTTTTGGGTTATACTTCATTGTACACGAACCGAGTGGAACAGGCCCTAAGTCTACACCATAATTCATTTGCGATAGTCTCACTACATGCCGTACGAGTTCTAATTCTGAAACTTCTGGGAGGCGGAGTTCAGTTTTTCTAAGAAGATTATCAGGAATCGCTATGTCTTTATCATATTGGAATCTTTTAGGAATATAACATCTTTTTCCAGTGTTTATTAGCTCAGTGATTAATGGTTCATCCCATCTTGCTTGATGGGTGTATTCTGGATCATTCATTATAATACCTCCTTTAAGGTATTGGCAAAAGCTTCTATGTGTTGCTTGTCATGCAATTCAGAAACGCCTAGTACGTATAGCTCGTTGTTATAGTCCCAAGGTGCGCCGGGGACAAATCCTTTACTGACCATAGTAGAGATGAACTTTTCATGGTTCTCTACAGGGAACTTTACTGCAAAGTCTGCAAAGAATGGGATCTCCGGATACATTATTTCTACCTTGCCCGTTTCAGCTAATTTTTCTCTTAGGAACAATGCCCTTTTATGCAATCCTGTTGATAACTCTTCCATTCCCCTTGGTCCAAGAGCTGAAAGATAAATCGCAGAAATTACTGCAGACAATGCTTCATTTGAACAAATATTGCTAGTTGCCTTTGCTCTTTTAATATGCTGTTCTCTTGCTTGGAGAGTAATAGTAAATCCTTTCTTACCGGACTTTAGTTGTTTAGTTATTCCAATTAGTCTTCCGGGTGTCCTACGAATTTCTTTTCTATCATAATTAAAAGCAAAAATTCCTAACAATGGTCCTCCAAAGTTTACCGCATTTCCCAATGGCTGACCTTCACCTACTACTAAATCTGCACCATATTCACCAGGAGGAGCCACTAGTCCTAGAGAAAGGGGATCTACACCAACGATAAATTTTGCTTTTACATCATGAGCTAATTCACTGATCTCTTTAGCTCTTGGATCTAAGTATCCCATTGCATTTGGCATCTCTAAATATACAGCAGCAGTATTGTCATCAATTGCCGCTTTTAATTTTTCAAGGTCAACTAGAGGAGAGTTTTCTTCCAATGACACTTCTCTTACTTTGAATCCTTGTGGCTCTAAGTAATTATGGATGACACTTTTTCTTGCTTTTGTAAGAGGAGAAGCAACTACTAGAGTATCTTTTTTAGTTATTCTTATTGCTGTTAGTGCGGCTTCAGCAGTTGCAGTACTCCAGTCGTACATCGAAGCATTAACTACTTCCATTCCAGTCAGTTCAGCAACTAAAGACTGGTATTCAAACAGTAGTTGAAGAATACCTTGTGATACTTCTGGTTGATACGCAGTGTAAGCAGTATACAGCTCCCCTCTGCGAATTAGCTCATCAATTAGTGCAGGAACGTATATTTGACGAACTCCTCCTCCTAAGAACACGGTTAGATCATTTGGATTGACATTTTTATTGGCTAATTCATTGAAAAACTCTACAAGCTCCAGTTCGGTCATTGGATCGAAGGGTAATGTAGGGGATTCCTTAAGAATTACTTTTGGAGGAATATCTGAAAATAGCTCCATTACGTCACTGACACCAATTTCTTCCAACATTTTTTTTCTTTCTTGGGGGGAAACCCCTAATAATGAGTAATAAGGCTTTTCCAAGGCCATCGCCTCGTTTATTCTTCTTTGAGATATTCCTTTAGCTTTTCAATATATTCCTCAGGGGTCAAAAGACCCTCAACAGCACCAGTAGGTTTAACGATAGCTAAGTAACCTTCTCCATAGGGGTCTTGATTCATTTTTTCAGGCTCGTCCTCTAAAGATTCGTTTACACTAACAATTTCTAAGTCAAATGGAGCATAGACATCTCCACTCGCTTTTAAAGATTCCACAACAATAAATGCATCCCCAGCATTGAATTTTTCGCCAACATCAGGAAACTCAACATAAGTAATTTCTTTTAGCATTTTTACTGCATAGTCACTGATTCCAAGGATATAGTTACCATCTTCGTTCTTGCGAACCCATTCATGAGTTTCTTTATACAAACAGTCTTTTCTTACTAAGTAGCCTTCTACTTCGATATACTCATCTGACATGTTAATCGCCTTGAGCTTTAATTGAAAGAAAATGAATATATTATTATTGTAACTTGAATAACAAAATTGTCAGTAAAACAAAGAATGTTAGAAATATCTTCCAATTTTAACTTTATTAGCGGGAAGCCCCTTCCTCGAGATGAGTAGGGATATGAAAAACGAGACTCACGCAATGAAATTGGGCAGAAAGACTACAACTTCTAATGTGAGATGCCCATAATAAAAATTAATAGATGACTGCCATATAGTTTAGTTGATTGGTGCGTGTAGTTTATAGGCAAGATATGGCGAGTACAGACGCGAAGTGGCATGTGTTTCTACAGATATACGCTAAACCCCATGACTTTAGTCATGGGAGTTATGTAAAAGCAAGAGATAATCTATGAGTTATAAAAAAGATTATTGAAATCTTTTTTTTAGAGCCTTAAATAACATCTCTGTTTTTTGATAATAATTATCACTAATCTCTTGGTTTTGACTCAAATTAGCGTATACATGATCATTTATATGAACCCAATATTTTTTAGCAATAGTTGCTTTTAATGAAACAAAAGCTAATTTCGCTTGTTCACTCGTTAATTTTTTAAGATTAAACCTCACGCTAACACCATCATGCCCAATAATTATAGGCATAATTCCCTTTAATTTTTCTTTAGAATAAAAAGGTACGTTTGGCTTAGAAACAATTTCAAGAGTTTTAAGATCTATAAATGTTTCATTTCCGGAAGAATCTAACACTTGGGCGTATTCCGCAGTAGGAGTAAGTAATGCTTGAAATACAGTATTGTCTCTTCCCAATATTTCATCAGCCTTTTTTAATGTTCTCCTATCCCAAATAGCTATTTTTTTATCAGCTCCAGCAGAGAAAATATAGTCTTTAGATATAGCAATTGAAAAAATTCTTGATTTATGATCCTCTAAAGAGTATTTTTCCTCCAAAGTAATAGGATCTACTATTTTGATGGTTTTATCAGCAGAAACTGTTAAAATATAATTATTTTTTTTGTCAAATAGGATCTGGCTTACAATATTATAATGTAATTTAGTTTTCTTAGTAATGTTTTGCATTTCTAAATCATATAAAAACACATTTCCATTCCAAGTGCCAATTATTATTTTAAAAGGGTCTAGAAAGGAAATAGCAGATACTTCATTTTCTAAATAAATCGTGTTAAGTGGCCTTTTGCTTTCTAAATCCCAAATTTTAACTGTTTTATCCCAACTTCCAGAAACAAAGCTTTTTCCATCTGGTGAAAATGATAAAACACTTATTTCATCTTTATGGCCTTTTAAGGATGATATTTGCTTCCCTGTTTCTGTATTAATTAACTTTGTTTTTTTTCCTTCGGAGCTTATTAATAGAAATTGTTTAGAGGGAGATATAACCATATCTAAAATGGGTTTTGAATTATCGAATATTTTTGCAATTCTTTTTTGTTTTAAGTCCCAGAAAATTATTTTACCATCCCAAGAGGAACTAATTAATTGTTTTTTAGGGGATAAAAGTATTAATTGACTGATATAGTCATGGTGGGCTGTAAAAACTATTTTTTGCCTTTTAGTTAGGGGATTCCATATTCTTATGGTCCCATCCATTCCCCCAGTTATTAATTCTTCTTCATCATGATCATACGTAATTTTTGTTATGGTGGTTGAATGACCTTGAAAGGGCAATGCCAAAACATCGAATTCAGGTGGTATTTCCATCAAGAAAAAAGTAGAGAAGAATTATATAACAGTGTATGGTTTTTTTCAATATTTTATTATCTATTTTGCTTTTATGTTAAAGCGAAATATTCGGGAATTACTAGACGATAAACATTTTTGTAAGCATTTGGTGAATATTCGTACTTCTCTAAGAAGGCAAGAAGTATTCTCATTGTTACGTCAGGATATAGTTTCCCTTCCGGTAATTTAGACGAATCTGCATGATCTAATACTTCGAATAAGATATCGTCTCCTTTATTCCATAGCTCATATACTTTAATTAAAGTATGAATTCTAGGAGTACAATAGTTAATTCTCTCTTCTTTTTCCATCTTAGAGACACTTTCCTCCCAATGATCTAAAGCCGCTAATACAATTAACGGGTCTTTATTTTCCGATGATATTTTTAATAGAACATCTAAGCTTTCTTTTGAGATACTTACTGGTAGGGCCTGTATTATGGAGAATAATAAGTCATGTTCTGCAACTTTAAGTTCATCTTCTAACAGTTTTTTAACGTCTTCCTCTTTGTTATAATACTGTAATAAATATAAAACACCGATTTTTGTAAGTAATGAAGATTCTCTATAAGTTTCAAGTAACACTTTTTTTAATTCTTGTCTTTTTTTTTCATGTAGTCTTCTTATAATCTGACTGACTGCATAAACAGCACTGTTTCTTACTAAAGAGTCTTTATTACTTAATAGTGGGATTAATACTTTAGAGGCGATTTTACTATTTTTTGTTTGTGATAAATAATATATGCTATATGCTTTGATATGAGGGTTTTGGGACTTTAGAGCTTTTTTTGCAAAAAAGGTAGTTATTATACTTGTCATTTTTTATTCCTCGGCAAATTCTCTTTCAGGGATTTCAGACATTGTGAATCTTAGCAAGTACCTTATTGCGTTTCTTTGTGGCTGTGTGACGTCTTTTAGTTCAGAATAATCAATTTCTTCTGGTAGTGTTGGAGGAGTTTCTTCTAATTCAGATTTATATGATACAGACTTGCTTACGATTACAGCTCTGGTTTCTTTTGGAAGATCATATGGTGTTTTTGGTTGCCTACGGGGATAGCCTACGGTTATGTATTGTGCCATACTCATTGAGCTTGAGGTCTTAAATACAATTATGTCTGGTAAGCCAGGTAAGGAGGTAATAAAGTCTTGTCTTTTTTCAAGTAAGTGGTTTCTGAGAATAAGGTGCTGGTTTAATCCAACCTCATCGTTATTAATTGTAAAGATTTGAATTTTTCTGTCTTTTACTTTAACATAACCATGGTGTCTAAGAATCGGGTTTCTATTTAGTAATTGATTATAATTTTTGAATTGATATCTAAGTATTTGTCTAGAATAATTTTCGACTTTATCGAATTCTAAAGCATGTAATGGCCATAATTCTGTCCAATAAGATGCTGGAGCACTATGGTATTGTATCCCTTCTTCGGAGGTTTTTACTCTTATTCTCTCTAATTCAGTCTTTATTTCTTTGAGCTCAAAATTATTAAGCAAATCTAAATCAGAATAATAACTTTTTGCTAAGTTTAAAACTGTGGTTTCGTTTTTTATAGAGGCAATTTTTAGTAATTCTGAACCAATGATGCCCATAGGGTTCATATGTATATCCTTTAGAATGGTAAGGACAGACTGTCGTTGTGACACAGGAACTTTTTCTAAAGCTTTTTCATGGATATAATGAGCAAATCCTTCTACAATAAGCTCATGAAGAGGGATTTTTCTTATTACTTCACCTCGTTTTTTAGCTATTTTAACTGCTTCAATTAGGTAATTATAAAACACCGAATTTTTCTTTACTGTCGGTGGAGGTGTATAAAAGTAGGCCATGTTATGTAACGCAAAGATTCTAAGTAATGCTGTGAAGTCTTGAAAGTACTGCCATGCCCAAACTGCATCTCTTTCTTTAACTAAAGCAACTACATTATTAAGAAATAGTTCTTTCTGTAGATAGTCTAACTTGTATATCTCTGAGTTCTGGGAAGGATATCTTGACTTTGTTCTTTCGTTAATAAAAGCATGTGCCAAAGAATGAACTATTTTTAAGAATAAGACGTTATCATCATGTTCTTTAACAAAAGATTTTGACATGAAAATTAAAGTTGGACTTCCGTTTACTACTAGCTCAACATCTTTTGGCAAACCATGTTTTTGTTTTACTTCTTTTACAGTGTAGCTATATAATGAGCTGGGAATGGCATGGGGAGATGCTGCGGTTCTTTTTATCATTGACATGGCGGTGTATATGTCTTCATCTGCCAATAGGAATATCCTATATTCTTCAGGCGTTTCTCCGAATTCTTCTTTAAAGAATTCTCTTGCTTTTTGATATGTTTCTATCAGTTTATTTTTAGTAGTTTGCAAGGCTCTCCCTCGCTATTTGTGATGCTAAATGTTCTAATTTTGCAGGGTCAACAAGAATTGGCTGAGTTATTCCACGAAGCATTCGTTCAGTATCTCTATATATCGGAGATTTTTCTGATCCTTGTGGAGCGATAAGAAAGTATTGTATTGACCATTGTACTGATTTGTCCATTTTTAGATAATTAAATAATTGGTTTAACTGAAGCATACATTGTTTCATGTCTTCAGAAATATCTCTTTTTCGGAGATATTCTTTAAACCCTTCACTAGGATGACCAGGTAATGGCCCGGGATAGGGAACATTTGGCCGGCCATCAGTAATAAAAATTAAAGAGACATGTTGTTCTGCTTGTATACTTTTTGTTTTTTGTTTTCTTGCATGATTTATTGCTTCGATCAACGCATGAACCAAGCGTGTACGTCCTTCTGCTTTAGCTTTTAATAATAATTCCTCAAGTTTTTTGTTATCATCAACTACGTGGGGGGTTTTAGTGACTGGCACAATAGCCATTTTAAAGGGTTTAATTAATCGCCCTTTTTTCCTGTTTATCCTATTAAAGAAATAATATAGACCTAAAGAGGTTAGTAATGCTCCGTCCAGTCTTGAGAGGCCTTGTTCAAAAACGACTCTTCTCATCGACTGGCTCATATCTACAATTAGAGATACTAAAGACATCCGGTCTTTATCCAAGACTCTTATATCATCACGATCTATACTTTTGGGAGGTACTGAAGTAGAAGTTATCGCCGCTGCTTTGTATGTGTATATGGGAAGTACTTTCCCAATTGGCCTGGCAGTTACGCCCGTTAACGGTTGTAAAGCCGCTTGTTTTGCTAAAAATGAACCAAGAATGGAACCAAGAAACTCAATGACTTCGTCTTTTCGTACTCTCCTTTTGTTTCCATAACTATCTACGATCTCAAGATCAGTTATTTCTTGAAGGCGATTTAATATTTTACGAGCGCCTTTTATTTCTCCGTATTCCTCTTTTAAGCTTTGGAGATGTCGTTGAATGAATTTTCGGATATCTTCTTCCGTAATTAATTTGTCCTGTGTTACTAACTCTAAAGCTTCTGGCAAAGCCCTAGCAATCATGTATCTAAGTACTTTTAGTTCATCTATTAGTTGTTCTTCTTCTTCCCGAGAAAGAGGAGTGTACATTAGCTTATTAGAAATAACTTCTATGGCCAATTTTGACTCGTTAACCAAAGAAACAACAATCCCTTCACGTATTCCCCTAGCTTTGATAGGATTTCTCCAAGCTTGAAGTAATCTTGCTGCATCTGAGAAACTTATTTCGAGATTTTCTCCACTAATAGTGAATAATGGGTCAGGAATTGATCCTTCAGTAATTTCTTTTATTCTATGAGGCATTGTTATTGCACTCCATCCAATCAATGTTTTTGGAGTTTGAAAGTAATTAATTAAAGATGTTTTAAGATTAATTATTATTTCATAAATTCTAGTGATAATAGCTGTTCATAACTTGGGCGTAGAATTTCTAATAGTTTTTTCTTGATGTTTTCGTCATCTGTTTCGATTTTTTCATAAGAAATAATTATCTCGTCTAGTTGTTCAGGAGTAAGACTTGTCAAGCGGTCTAAGTCTTCTGTTACGTCTTCTACACTAATACTTAGCTTTCCTTCTCTGATGTGTGATCTAATACTCATTTTAATTGCTTGGAGCGCTTCATTTACGTATCTGGGATCGATATCATAGTTTTCAAGGGTTTTTCTGACATGTTCTAAAGTGATTACCTTCATTCCTTCGATCTCTGTCTCTGTCCTAATTACCATTTCACCTATGGCGTTATTGAGGGTTCTTAGGTCTATGTGGGGGGATTTTTGTGGGTTGTGGATTTCTTCTAGGGCGGCGTAGAATTCGTTCCTAGCTTTTCTGCTTTCTAGTTTGGTGATTTTATCGGATTGGAGACCTGAAGGGATAGATTCGCTGGCGACATGGGCGATAAATTCTACAGCAAGTCTTGACACAAAGTCTTTGTAACCCTCACCAGATAATTCGAATAGTCTAATTATAGAAGGATTAGGTGGAACGTGGTGTCTTAAAACGACTAAGTGGTCTCTGAACATATCGGCCACGATTTTCTTTCTTTCCTCGACAGAACGAGCGGGCCATAACACTTCAGGAACACGGTTTATAATTGGTTGGGACTCTTCTCCAAACACTGTGAGGGGAGCGTTTGAAGTGAAGATAATTGCACCATC
This sequence comes from Candidatus Heimdallarchaeota archaeon, assembly GCA_027061945.1. Lineage (GTDB taxonomy): Archaea > Asgardarchaeota > Heimdallarchaeia > Heimdallarchaeales > JAJRWK01 > JAJRWK01. Next base: position 12,571 of record JAMOVR010000199.1, on the reverse strand, counting down.
TACGTAAATTGTCTGACCTAAAAGATTATACTTGATCCCTTGTGGGTCTTCCAAGAAGCCCATTAATGATTCTAATAAGGACAGCGGTAGCCTTTGGATCTCGTTTACTACCAAAAACCCTTGAGAAAGAACTCCGACTTTGTGAGCGGCGGGATTGAAAGTTTCTTTGGTCTCGCCACCTAACAATACTTCCAAGTTCTCAACTCCTGCAATAAGCATGTAAAGGCTTTCAGGATCTGTCCTTGGATCTATCTGTGCTCTCCTGACAATGGTTTTTTCTACGGGTATTTTTTCTAATAGCTTGGGTAGTTCTTTACCGATTTTAATGACTTGATCGAGATTATCAAGTTTTACGTCCAATTTCGTGCCTTCTTTAATAACTTCTTCTACAGTGTGCCTACAATAAGGGCATAATGACTGAAGCACAGATACGCTGGCAAAGGGGTTTTTATCAAAATTATTGATGACCTCGATAATATAGTAAGCATCTTCCAAGAAGGGACATCCTTTGATGTGATATTTTCTATTATTGACTTCTGAGACAATGTAATCTAAAACCAATCTTGCGAATAATGTTTTAGCTTCACCTGTAGGGCCTGTTAACAGAACTTTTCCTCCAACAGCAAGTTTATCCATCACTAACTCTTTGGCTCGGTCGTTTCCTCGGACACCTTTGTCTTCAATAATTCTTTTTCTTACTTTTTCATCTGTTAAGATATCACGAACCGTGCATCCTTTGTAGTTATTTTCAATTAGGTCTTTGATTATTTCAACCATGCTTCTCAAGTTAATCCCATAACATAATTATTTTAAGCCTTGTTTTTCATGGGTGGACAGCTTCTTTATAAAAGAGGCATCAACATTATTAATCAAATCCTTTTTTAAAACATATTATAACAAAAGTCTCCCCCCATTACACTAGCAAGAAGTGTGCCGTGTGCGAAAAAACTATTACCGAGCTAAAACTAAGCGACAGAGTATTTGTTTGTGTTTTTTGCTTGCGGGTGGGAAGCATACAGGGACTACAACGCTTTTCTAAACATCTCAAAATCAAGACCGGGGCGGAACTCACCGTAGCGACTGCGGAGAGAATTCTAAAGAAATACTCCGAACCATTTCTTACAATAAATAAAGGAAGTAGTCTTGGGGAAAGTCTTCTTGATGAAGCAGGAAACTCCTTGCCAAAGCAAGGGGTAGTTCACTAATACTAGTTAAGAATTAAATAACGCTTCTATGACATGGCCTCTTAATAAGATAAAGACTCCAATTACAACTATTAGTCCGCCTACTACCATAATTACTAGGGCGTTTAATTTTTTGCTTTTCTTGGTTTGTCGTTCTGATACTCCTGCTGTTTCAGTGATGCCGTAGAAGTGGAACATTAGACTGCAGGAAAAGTCTATTGCTAAAACGTTTAGGAGTACAATTATTGAAGCGTTTAATGCTAACATGGGATATCCTTGTGCGATTAGGAGCCCGGTATTTACTGCGGGCGGGGCTAAGGAGGCGGCAATAGCGACCCCTACGATTGAGAGATCCATTCCTTTAGAAATAATGACTCCTGCAGCGGCCCCACTAAACACTGCGAACCAGAAAACGTCTGGGGAGAGGACTGCTCTTATTAGCATTTCTCTGCTTGGTTCTGCTTTTGGCAGTATAAAACCGGTTATAATACCGATTAGTATAGACAGTATTAAGCCAATTATTTCTGCAATTATTCCTTGTTTGAGAATTTTTCCTTCAGGATATATTAGACCAACTGCCGTTAGGGCGATAGGGCCCATTAGTGGTGCAACTATCATGGAGGCGATAATTGTAACTACACTGTCGTAAAATAGGCCTAGTGCCGCCAAGACGGCTGCAATTGTTGTTAATAATATGTATGTGACTGATACGGTAGCTGTGGGTTTTAGGGAGCTAATAAGTTCTTCTACGTTTACTCCCCTTCTAGGTATTAACTTTGGTTCAGGATATTGTTCTTCTCCTACCATTATCACTTCAGAAATAACTATTGTTCCAAAAGCAGAGCCAATTCCCCGTTTTTTCGCTTCATTAACCAGTGAACTAATATATTCCGTATCAATGAAAAAAAGGTACATTAAGTCATCTTCCGTATCAAACTTTTGTCCTTTTAGACCGGTTTTCTCTACGAGATCCAGTAAGACATCTTCGTGTTTTTTGGGGACTATAATTTTGACTTCTTTCATTACTAAATAGAAACCATAGGTGCTCTTTTTATTTTTTACTTATTTTTGTTTTGTGAACTACCCCTTGCTTTTGCGAGGGGCTTCCTGCTTCACAGAGGAGACTCTCTCCACAGGCGCTACGGGCCGTCCCAGCCCTGCAAGAAAAACATATACAAAAAAACATATGATGTTTTCGGATTTCATTCCCTCCCTTTCGGAAGGGGATTTACCGCAGAGAAAGTTAAATTTATACTGAAGAATAAAATCATGATAATGATAAATGCTATAAAATTTGTGTTAAAAGGTTAATTGTTTAAGATAGAAGTTCGACCTCAATTCTTATGTCTTCTGGAACACTTACTCTCATTAGTAATCTCATCGCTTTTTCTTCAGCATCCATGTCAATAACTCTTTTATGGATTCTTAGCTCCCAATGATCCCACGTATTTGTACCATTTCCGCAAGGACTTTTTCTTACGGGAATAATGACTTTTTTTGTTGGGAGCGGAATAGGTCCTTTCATTCTTACGCCGGTTCTTTCAGATATTTTTTTGAGTTCGTCACATACTTGATTTAGGACTTTTGGGTCTGTTCCTAATAGTCTGATCCTTGCTCTTTGTACCATGAAGCTACACCAATCAATTTGTTTAACTTAACGTTATAATTTAACTCTATTGTTATGTATTTATGGTGTGCTTATAATGATTGCTTTTGTTTTATTTGTTTGTTCATAAAAATATATCTTGAAATATAGCGTTTTACAGTTTTAATGTTTTATTTTTTGTTTTTAGGGTTTGTTTCATATTTCATAAAAAAGGGGAGGGGAGAATTATTTTAGATTTTTAGTAAGACGGTGTTTTATTTAATTTTTATTTTTTAATGCGGCATGAGCGGCGGCAAGTCTTGCGACAGGTACCCTAAATGGTGAGCAGGAGACATAATCTAAGCCAATGTTATGACAAAATTCAATGCTTACGGGATCACCGCCGTGTTCACCACAGATACCAATTTTTACATCAGGGCGAACTTTTCTTGCGTTTTCAACGCATAGTTTCATTAGTCTACCAACTCCACCCTGATCGATACTTATGAACGGATCAACCTCAATGATTCCATGCTCAATATAATATGGCAAGAATTTTCCAGCATCATCCCTTGATATGCCGAGGGTCATTTGGTGAAGATCATTTGTTCCAAAACTTAAGAACTCCGCACCTTTTTCTCCTTCAACTATCTCTTCAGGTGCAAGAGCTGCTCTTGGGACCTCAATCATGGTACCGACCTTATAATCAATAGTATGTTTCCTCTCTTTCATTACTTGTTCTGCAGTTTCATCTATAATCTTACGTACTAGCTTAAACTCACCTGGAAATCCAACTAATGGTACCATTATTTCGGGATGAACTTCGATTCCTTTTGACTTTACGTTTAATGCCGCCTCAATTATAGCTCGTACTTGCATTCTTATAATTCCAGGCATAGTAATTCCTAAACGGCATCCTCTGAGACCTAGCATTGGATTTGCTTCATGTAGATCCATTACACGTAATAGCATTTTCTTCAATTTCGCTAGTTTTTCGGGGTCTCCACCGGTTTCTTCTAATTCTTTAATTTGTTTTTCAAGTTCTTCTTTCTTTGGTAAGAATTCGTGTAATGGGGGGTCAATAAGCCTTATTGTAATAGGTTTTCCTTCTGCAACTTTAAACAAGCCTTCGAAGTCTGTTCTTTGGAATTCCAATAATTTTGCTAAGTATTTTTCTCTTTCCTCTTCTGTTTCTGCTAGAATCATGTCTTGGACAATTGGTAAGCGTTCTTTTTCGAAGAATTGGTGTTCTGTTCTTGCTAGTCCAGTCCCTACTGCTTTAAATTTGAAGGCGGTTGCGGTATCGTCAGGTTTATCAGCGTTTGTTCTTACTTTTAGTTTTGCGAAACTGTCTGCCCAGTCAAGTACGGTTTCTAATTCTGGAGGCATTTCTGCTACGCTTGATACAGGAAGACGACCTTTGTATATTCTACCTTCAAACCCATCTACAGTGATTATGTCTCCTTCTTTGAGAGTTGTCCCATCTTGGCCAACCAAAACATAGCCATCATCTGTTTTTCTTATTCTCATCCCAGAAGCTTCACAACCAACTACGCATGTTTTTCCTAATTGCCTGGAGACTATCGCTGCATGAGAAGTAATACCTCCTCGGATAGTGACTATTGCATCGGAAGCAACCATCCCATGGAAATCTTCAGGACTAGTCTCATTTCTAACTAAAATCAATGATACATCGGGATTTTCTTTTTTCATTTCTTCCGCTTTATCGCTGTCAAATACTATTGCACCAGTTGCAGCACCAGGTCCTGCAGGTAGTCCTTTACCAATAAGAGGTGCTTCGACAATTTTTCCGTCAATTTTAACCGTATGTTTCTTTGGATTTTCCCAATTAATTCTTGGAAACATACAGAATTCTACGTCTTGGGGTTTGATTCTTAGAATTGCTTCTTCCTTATCAATCAGCCCTTCTTGAACCATGTCGTGAGCAATTTTTACTGCAGCAAGACCTGTTCTTTTACCATTTCTTGTTTGTAAGAGATATAGTTTTCCTTTCATTATTGTGAACTCTATGTCCTGCATGTCTTTGAAATGGCGTTCTAGTTTTTCTGCAGTATCTTTTAATTGTTCGTAAACATCAGGAAACATTTCTTTTAATTTTTCGATAGGATAAGGAGTTCTTATTCCGGCGACCACGTCTTCTCCTTGAGCATTTGGTAAGAACTCACCATAAAGTTCTTTGTTACCATTACTTGGATTTCTTGTGAAGCATACACCTGTACCCGAATCATCTCCCATGTTTCCAAAGACCATCATTTGAATATTTACTGCAGTACCAAGATCATGAGGGATTCCCATATGGTTTCTATAATCAATTGCCCTCTTGTTGTTCCATGATTTAATTACTGCCTCTATTGCCATCCACAATTGTTTGTATGGGTCTTGTGGAAAATCTTCTCCTGTTTCTTCCTTATACACTTGTTTATATTCTTCAACTAATTCTTTCAATGCCTCTGGGCTTAGTTCGTAGTCATATTTAACACCGTATTTTTCTTTCTTTGCTTCTAATTTTTCGTGGAATTTCTCCATTTTTACGCCCATTACAACATTTCCAAACATCTGAATAAATCTTCTATAAGAATCCCACGCAAAACGCGGATCGTTTGTTTCTTTAGCAAGACCTTCTACACTTTGGTCATTTAGGCCTAAATTAAGAATTGTATCCATCATTCCAGGCATTGATATTTTTGCACCTGAACGAACAGATACAAGTAGTGGTTTTTCAGGGTCGCCAAACTTTCTACCAGCTACTTCTTCTAGTCTTTTTAGATTTTTGTCCACTAATTCTTTAAGATTTTCAGGATATTTTTCGCCATGTGCATAATAATATCTGCACACTTCTGTTGTAATTGTGAATCCTGGTGGTACTGGAATACCTATTCTAGTCATTTCAGACAAGTTGGCACCCTTTCCACCTAGTAAGTCCTTCATGTCCTTTGTTCCTTCACCAAAGAACATTACGAGAGGCTTATCTTCTTTACTCATTTGATCTCACCAGTAAACTAGCACTGTTTTTCCAAAGCACATTATGATTAGTATTTGATAAGAATGTCTATGTCGCCAACGGATTTTTTGATTAGGATACTTATGGAGGGAAAATTTTGAACAAAAAAATATTTTATGAAGATAAAAATAGGAATAGAAAATTAAACTAACTTCGTTATTTCGACTTATCTATGTATGGAAATTTTCAAATTTGCTCTAAAACAAACAAAAAAATAATCTAGACATTTGGAAAAAATAATTTGGTAATAATACAAAATTTTAGAAAAATAAAAAATAATTTATTGTTTTACTATCGGTCAAGATCTCCTACACACAAGTCTATTGTACCCATTATAGCAGGTATATCTGCTAATTTTTGATTTTTAACAAGAATTGGTAAGGCATACAAGTTCTTGAAGGTTGGAGATTGAATCCTTACTCTTTTAGGTTGTAATGACCCGTCACTCTCAATATAAAAACCTGCTTCACCTCTCGCAGCTTCGATTCGTCGATATACTTTTTTACCTGCGGGAGGTCTTTTAGGTATTTTGTCTAAACGATGAGGATCGCTGTCTCTAAACTCGTGATACCAGTCTAATGCTTGATAGATAATTTTAATTGATTCTTCTAATTCATCAAGCCTTTGTCTAAATCTAGCGAAGGAATCACCAACTGTTCTGGTGATTACCTTGAATTTCATTTTTTCATATCCCCAATATGGTTCTACCTTGCGAATATCATAAGGAACACCGCTAGCTCTTAGAACAGGTCCTGTTGTTCCCCATTCAATGGCTTGTTCTTTAGAGAGAATTCCAACTCCTTCTGTTCTCATTCTCCAAATTTGGGATTCATCAAGCATGTCAAAGAATTCACCATATTTATGATGAAAGTCCTCAAGAGTTCGTTCTAACGCACTTGCAAAGTGGGGAGGTAAATCTTTTGCTACTCCACCAATTCTTGCTAGATTATAAGTCATTCTGGCTCCAGTCATCATTTCAAAGAGCTTTAAGATATATTCTCTTGCATTCATTGGTAAAACAAGCATTGCCAACTGCCCAAGATCTGCAGCCATTGCGGCTAACCAAAGGCTATGACTTGCCAGACGTTGCAATTCTGAAGCGATTATTCTTATAGCTTTGGCCTTATCAGGAATTTCTACTTCAAAAATGCCTTCAATGGCATGAGCATATGCAAGGGACCAATTCATTGATTCTACATAACACAGACGGTCTACTAATGGGATGCCTTGTTCATATTGCCTGTTTTGTAATAATTTTTCATAGCCCCTATGTAAATATCCCATTACAGCATCGGCATCTAAAACAGTTTCACCATCTAAGATTAATCTCATTGCCCACAAACCATGCATTGCGGGGTGCTGTGGACCCATAAAAAGATTCATTTCTGTTTTTTCAGACATTTTACTCACCACTCAAGTACGAATCTAAAATTTTTTGACGTAATAATCAGGGTCATTATCTTCGGGCTTTGTATAGCGTGGTCTTTTGTATACATAGTCTTCTCTCAATGGGAAACCATCCCAGTCTTCTGGTAAATATATTCTTCTTAGGTCTGGATGCCCCTCAAAAAGTACTCCTAACATATCGTATGCTTCCCTTTCTCCCCAATTAAACCCTTGCCATATTTTTGTCATTGAAGGAACAATGGGATTTTCACGATCTATTTTTGTTTTCATACCTACTAGTAATGGAGAATCCATTCTTCCGACATACCAAATAAGTTCTATTACACCGTCATCTTTTCGATCAGTTCCAAAATTGGTATCCGGATAATTGAAGCCTAATTCATGTTTTAAATAAGAGGCTAGGTTCACAATCTCTTCTTTAGGAACTTCGACGTGAACCCGTGTTTCTGAAAGGACTTCGACATCAAGGATTTTATCTCCAAATTGTGATTTTACTTTTTCTACGACTTCATCGGGTTCCATTTTTTCACCCTTTCTACAAATGATATGAGTATCTACGGATAATTTGAACATACTACTTATAAGTTGTTGGAATGAGTTAGAGGGTAACTTTTTACTTCAGATTATTAATTAAACATTAGAACAAATATCATATTAAATTTGACATATAAAACATTAGAAAAGAATTAGTTATTAATTTATAAGGGGAATTTTATTTACAATTCTTGATATCTGAAAAAATCAAGAAATGACAGCTTGTTTTTGTAATTTTAATGTTTCTAGTCGTTTTAAAGTATCGATATATTTTCTAACAAATTCTTCAGTTTCCATTTCTGCCCTCTCAAATTGCTTCTCTAACATAAAGACTTCAGCTTCAAGTTGATTAATTCCTTCTTCGATCATTTGTCGAATGTCATCTTTACTGGCAATTGCCGCAGAATTTGATCTAATTTGTTCTAATTCATGTCGTTTTTGGGCGATTCTTGTCTGTAATTCTTGGACCTGTTGTTCTAAGACAGTTTTTTCATCTATGTATACGGGTTGAATTACCTTTTGTCTCACGTTATTAGTGTTAATCACGAATTTTTTGAACTGTTCAGTTATCTCAACCATTACGTGAAATAAATGACTATGTATATTCCATCGTTCTAAGGTTCTTAACCTAAAGGGGAGATCTATATCTTCAATACTAATTCCATCAATTTTTACTATTGGGGGGCTATTCGGAAAATCAGGGGCCATAATAACTTCAACAGTATGAGCAATTCCTGAAGCATCACGAAAAGTACCTACCCAGTGATCTAATCTATTTTGGTAAGGAATAAAGCCTGCAGTATAATTATATATGAAAAATGCTTCTTTACTTAATATTTCATCTGAAAGCATCAATTAACCACCTGTACGCTAAGACATTGTGTTTCTATTTCCACTAATAATAAAAAGGTACTCCGTAGTATTTTAAGTATTTCAAGAAGAATGAAAAACCTCAATCCTAAAAAAAATGTAACCAAAAAGAAAAAATCTTAGATATTACAGAAATAACTATTTTAGGATATGAAAATAAATGTGGATTATTCATTGGATAGTATGAATCAGATCGGTATGATGAATTCTTGGCACAAGTTCTGGAAAGAGGCATTTGAGAAAGAGATCCCTTCATTTGACAGAAAAGAAATAGAAAAAATTATTTTTATAGGGATGGGGGGTTCTGCAATTGCAGGAAATTATATCTCTGCTGTTTTTAGTAATTATGATGTGGACCTAATAGTACATAAGAATTATGGACTCCCTAAAACAAGATTATCAAAAAAAAGCTTAATAATCGCGTCTTCATACTCTGGGAATACTGAAGAAACAATCTCAGGCGTGCTAAAAGCTAAAACATTAGATTTACCGATGGTAATAATAAGTACCGGTGGAGAAATGGAAAAAATAAGTAACAAATATAATATTCCTTTTGTTTCCTTGCCAAAAGGATTAGCACCTAGAGCTTCTTTGGCAGCAATGTTACCAATATCGGGCCAAATAGTTCAAGAAACTCTGTCATATCCTAAAGAATTTAGGAAAGGATTTAGTGGGGAATTAGAGAAAATTGCAAAGAAACAACCCAGTCCATTTGTTGAGAAAATAATTGATTCCCTAAAAAACACATTACCAATAATATTAGGCGCAGAGCATACATTTATTGTTGGTTTGCGTTTTAGAGCACAGTTGAATGAGAATAGTAAAAAACACGCATTTTCTTTTGAACTTCCAGAACACAATCATAATGCCATAGTACCTATTGGAATAGACTTAAACGAACTAATCCATCATGTGTTAATTATTGACAAAAAAAGACTTCCTGAAAGAATTAACTACAGATTTGAATTTATTAAAAAATTTTTAGAAGAAAAAAAATTGGAAAATACAACAATTGAAATGCCTAATAACGGAACAAAAATTGAGGATATGCTTAAGACTACATATGAATTAGATTATGCTTCCATTTTTTTAGCGCTGATTAGAAAGATTGATCCAAATCCAGTTGAGACGATCACTAAGCTAAAAGAATATTTGTCATTGAAATAAAATTCAGATATTAATCATAAGATATTAAGTATTATTTTAAGAGGAATATTTTTGTGGGTAGAAGAGAAATAATTGATTTTTTAGTGAAAGAATTAGCAGAAGTTTCTCCTCATAGCTTTGATAAAAAGTTTGTAAGTGAACTGATTGTTGCTAGTGTTCCTTCGTACATACGTGTTAATACGCTTAGAATAAGTCCCAAAAAAATTGAGAAAAAATTAAAAGAAAGAGGAATATTACTTGAGCTTGTAAATAAATTAGGGTTTGTATATCGGGTAGTAAGAGGAGAAGGAATCGGTTTTTTACCTGAACACTTAGCGGGATATTTTTACATTCAAGATTTAGCATCAATCTTAACTGTACTTGCTTTGGATCCTAAAGAAAACGAACTCGTTTTGGATGCTTGTGCGGCACCTGGTGGAAAGTCAACATTAATTTCCCAACTTCAAAAAAATAAGGGTATTGTAGTTGCCAATGAAGTCGATAAAAAAAGGGCAATTGCACTAAAATCAAATATTGAAAGAATGGGTTCATCAAACATACTAATCACGCTTCATGATATGACAAAAATTCCATCGGAAAAATGGAAAGAAAAATTCGACAAAATTTTAATTGATGCTCCTTGTACAGGAGACGGGCTACTACCAAAAAAAGAAGAGAAACTTTCTTCACTAACCACTAACTCTGTAGGAGAAATGAAAAGATTACAGGAAAAAATTTTATCCACAGGTTTCCAACTACTAAGACAAGGAGGAGAATTAATTTATTCTACTTGTTCTTTTACAATCGAAGAAAACGAACTCGTTTTGAAAAAATTTTTAGAAACAAATAACAACTCTTTTTTAAAAAGATTTAATGTCCCGATACCACCAGAAAAAGCATTTATGATAGATGATTCTAAGTTGTCAATAGAAATTTCTAATTATGCAGGACGATATTTTCCTAAGAAACACCAGACTATTGGCTTCTTTATTGCAAAAATTGGGAAGGAATCGTATTCTAAATAATTAGGAAACTGTTACTTTGATTTATCAGAATCGAGACTTGATTTGTTTTTATCCATTTTAAAACCTTTCTTATTAGAATCTTTTTTGATAGGAGTAGTAATTTTATTAGCTAAATATACTAATAATAGAGACATAAAAAATGCAAGAAAAGTGACAGTCATATTTATTATGTCTTCTTTAGACAACTTAGAGCTATCATTATTATCTTCATTAGGATTTGCTAATTTGAGATTTGTCGCTTGTATTTGAAGTAAAGGAGTATCTTCGTTATGTGGTTCATATAACTGTAAAACAACCCCTGAATCTTTTTCGCATATTAAGATCATTCCTTTCATTTCACCAGACGTAACAACTAATCTGTATGCACTAATCTCTAAAGTATTTTTATACTTGTCTGTAAAACGTAAAATTATCTCAGAAATCACATCTGCAGTTCCATTTGCTAAACGGATATTTGTCTGTCCAACCACCAAATTATCCGGATTAGTCCAAAAATAATTTTTATATGTCAAAGCATCAGACTTAGGGACTTCTAAAAATTCTGTTTCTTTTGATGTTTTTGTCTGATTTATTACAACTACGATATAGCTATTATTACTGTTTTCTGTTATGATCTCCCAAAATAACCATTGAGAAGTAGTGGAAGAATAATTAAAATATACCCCAGGTCCTAATTTTTCTTTTTCCTGAGTAAATCTTTCTGGTAATGGAAAAGAAGTTTCGGTTGTTTCTTCCTGGGAATAAACAATATAAGGTGGGAGTAGCAAAAAAGTGTGAATTATTAAAATAATGATTATTACGAATATTGCAATTTTTTTTAGTTTCACCAAGCACGCACCCTTTTAATTCAAGGGAATGTTTTCTTCCTTAGTTATTATTGCCTTTTTTCTAACGTTTAAAGGTTTCAATATATCATATTGATTTGCTATCTCTAATTATTTTGTCTTTTATTATTAATTTAAGAATTTGAACTAAGTCGGGGTCAATCGTTTTAATACCATTAACCCGTCCGTTTTTGTCATAAGAACAGACAATTGCTTCTTCTTCATCTCTTATGCAAGCTAAAAAGTCTTGTTTTTTATAAGAACGCAAGGAAATATTTCCTTTCTGTTTTATTTTGGTTATGAGTCTTCTGTCATGCTCAATGTCTAAGTCCGTTACTAGTTCTATTCGAGTCATTCTTTTTCTTTCAATCCTATCAATTATGTCTAATTTTAGTTCTGGCAACACTATTGTACATTGTCTTTTACTTCTCATAACTAAATCAAGGAGTACAGCATATGCTGCATCTTCATTGATAATTCCCCAAGTATTAATTTCTTGGTTAAATTCATAGCGATTTGCTTCATCTGCAATTCTTCTTAATTCTCCATATTTACCGTTAAATAAAGTTAAGAAAACATGGATAGATTCAGTTATTTTATTGGTTAATTCTTGGCTTATTCTACCAATTTCAGCAGTTATTTTATCTAATGGTTTTATCATTGCTTCTTTAGTATTCTCAATTGACGCTTCGAGAACTTGTTCGCTAGTACTTATTACGGAATTAAAAATACTGGAAAGTTCTATGTGCTTACCAAGAATTTCTTGATGTTGTTTTAAAAGATAATCAGTGGTTTTTCCAATAGTAGTATCAACAATTCTCTCAGCATTTTCCTTCAGGTTATTTGCACGTTGCTTATATTCATTATTTAGTTTTTCGACTTCTTCTTCGATCTTTTTAACATATTGTTCTGTTACTTCTTTTTCTTCAATAGATATCTGGTTTAAAGCTTCTACTTGTGTTTCTAACAATTTT
>JAMOVR010000198.1 GCA_027061945.1 Candidatus Heimdallarchaeota archaeon | reverse complement strand
GCGGCTCTTGCCACAAGTAAAAAGTATCGGAATAAGGCAGCTTGAATTACTCAAATTGAAAACAAGTATTGATGGATGGAGGGATCGTATTTTTGCATATCCGAGAATACTAGGGCCACTATTTACAATATTACTTACCCAGCAATATACTCACTCAAGAAGCCTTTCTGAACGAAATTTTTTTTCGCATAAGACTATATATAATGCACACAATATAAGAATTGATACCAATACTTTAAAAATTATCATTTTAATAATACTAAATAGTTGTATTTGGTTTGGAATATGGAAGTGGCAACATTAAAAAATTCAATTGTACTGAAAAGATATCAACGCGAATTGATAATCGAGCCATATGAAATTAGACCCCCAGCTATTATCCATGTTAAAGGGGATAATCCATTATTAAATGTTGCATTTGCATTGAGCTTGTTAGGCTATCCTAAGGAAATGATATGGGAGGTTGGGTATGAGGTCGTTAATTCATCTTTCTATACACAAGATCGTAATGATTCAACTCATCATTACATTGGGCCTTATTTTCGTTGGGAGGTGTCAGGTTTTTGGCCAACAGTTGAGGAGGAGATTTTGCTTGGAACACCAAATAATAATTTTGAACACTACAATCGTATAGCTTCTATTTTAGGTATTGCACATCTTTGTAAACGAAATCCAGCAATGCTTTCAGGTGGTGAAACGGCAAAGGTTGTTATAGCATCCCATCTTGTACACAATCCTCGTTTTTTGATCCTTGATCGAATATTCAATGAACTTGACGAAATATCAAGGTTATCACTTGTTAATAATATCAAAACAATACTGCCTTCTTCGATAGTTTGTATTGTTGATGAAACAATTCCATCATACTGTGATTTCACAGTTTCTATTGAGTCAAATAAACCAAAATGGTTAAAGCATCACCCCACTACTAATATTTCTTCAGGAATCTCGGTTGGCAATAATATGGCCTTATTGCATGTGGAAATTATTAGCCTTTTCAAGGCAAAACATAAAATAAAAATTACGCTAGAAAATTATTCCGTTATTCGTATAAATAAAAAAACTTTTGATCCAGTTAGCTGTATAGCTAACTCTAGTGATTTTGTTTTGCTGACTGGCCCCAATGGTTCTGGCAAAACTAGTTTTCTCGAAGGGTTGGCAGGCCTGCTTGAAGTATGTGGATCGGTAGTAGTGGATGGAATTGATGAAACTGATCACAAAGCTATTTATGCTTTATCTCCCCAAGATCCGCAATGCGACATAACAGAGCATAACCTATATGATGAATTGTTGTTTGCTTGCGGGTCTACTGATCAAGTAAATGCACTCATTAAGGATTTGAAGTTGCCACAACACTATTTAAAGATACCACTCAAAGAGGAAATTGGCCTACAGAAGCTTACAAGCATACTTGCTGCTATTTTAAGAGGAAGATATTGCTGCTTATTAGATGAGCCAACATTATATTTAAGTAAAGAATTTAGACAAATTGCTATAAATGCAATATTTCGTTACTTGCGACAAGGTGGCATAGTATTTTGTTCATCACATGATAAATATTTTATTGACTTTATGAAAAAATGTACGATTAACCACACCGCATCGGGTAAAGGCGGGTTTTTCTCCCGCACTCCCCACACCACCTAGCATGCGTGTCCGCATTAGGCGGTTCACGAAGATCACCGGGCCGTAGCCGGGTAGTGAATCCTGATCCACAGTTCCTTGATAGATACCAGTACCCGTTTGGCAAGCCATTTGTTTGTCATTCTGCTCTGAGTAGAAAGTAAAATGTTAGGCTAGTTATCTGAAATGCATCTTAAAAATGAATCCGCGATCATTAAATTAAAACTGGAATAGAATTTTTGTAAGTGCTAGCCTTAAAATAAGGCATTTGAAAATAGAGTTTTTATACAGACTCGTTGCTTATCAACTAAGAAAAAATTTCTCTCCAAACTTCCGTTACTTTTTCCTGTGTCTTATCAACTTCGGATAAAGAGATAATTGGCTCTTCTAGGTCTAAACCCTTTAAGGTCACATATTCCT
>JAMOVR010000197.1 GCA_027061945.1 Candidatus Heimdallarchaeota archaeon | reverse complement strand
TTAGAACTTTCATACATTGCTCTTAATTTAGTTTTTACACTAAGTCTTGATAACGTCATTTTTTTCCTCCTTAATATTTTGAAAGCCCCTCCTTTTTCTTAGTGGATTCTACTACCCATGAAAATGTTTTTAGTCCACCTACACTCCAAACAATACCAAGAATAATAATAATTACAAAATCAATTATCACACTATCATGCGGGATAATACCAAGTACCGCTAGCATTGGGGGAGTAGATAGCATTATTGTTCGAACGTCATTTAATCCCCATGTTCCCGGGAAGAACAAGGAGAATATTCTTATTGGCCATGGTAATAATGATATAGAGAAGAACACACCCATAATGGTTCCAAATATCCATTGGAGAGCGTTAATAATACTCTCTATTTCTTTGGAGACAATCACTAATGAACCTATTACTAAACTTAGTCCAATCATGGCTATTGTCGAAATAACAAGTACTATTAGAGACAAAAGAACCTTGAGGATAGTTAGTGAAGTGAAAATTTCAGGTGAATAAATTGCTAATCCAAGAGTTACTGAGATCAGAGAGAAAAACAGATTAATAGTTGTACTAAACACAGCTCTGCCAATAGCTAATGTGAATCTTGAGACGGGTGTCATCATTAATGATTCTAACGTTCCCGCAAGTTGTTCTTCCCTCAAAAAAGTACTGAAATCCCATAGGATTCCTATTACTAATACCCAGACAACAGAACCTAAAACCATGTATGCTTCTGCGTTACTGGCCCCAGTGACAGACTCAAAGTTTTTCTCGTAATTAGGAGAAATACTTCTTCCAATAAGTATTGGAACTAAAGTAAACACGATGGGTAATAAAATAAAGATTATGTATGCAGCCCAATAAGCCTTGAAAATTGCGAATTGCTGCTTAAATATTGAACTTACAATAGTAAGCTCTCCTCTTATGTTTTTTTTACGCTTTACAAAGAAATCTTTTTTTGAAGCTAACATCTTATTTTCCCCCCCTCTTTAAGGAAGTGTCTTCATCGAGTCTGCGTCCCGTGAGTGATAGAAACACATCTTCTAATGTTGGTTGTTTAGTCCTCATAGCTATAACTTTAACTTTATATTTTTGCAAGACTCTAAGAGTGTCAATTATACCATTATCATCATTAAGAATTACTGAAAGAACAGGAAACTCTTTTGCGTTGGAAGGGATGTGTTGTGCAACTTTTACAACCGTAGGAATTGTTTCAATTTCTTTTAAATGACCATTTATTGGCCGATCTATCTTGATTTCAACATGTATTGTCTCATCCTCTATGAACTGGTCTTTAAGGGATTGAGGAGTTCCCTCCGCAATTATTTGCCCGTAGTCCAGGATACTAATGTAATGACTCATTTCGTCGGCTTCCATCATGTTGTGCGTAGTCAAGAAAATAGTAGTTCCTTGCTCATTGACTTTTTTAATTAGTTCTCTCATTTCTCTTGCTGAACGTGGATCCAAGGTTGCTGTCGGCTCGTCTAAGAACAAAATTTCGGGGTCATTAATCAATGCTTTTGCGAAAGAGATTTTGTATTTTTGGCCAGAAGAATAGCTTTCTACGGGGCGATCAATAATATCTTCTATACGCAACTCTTTTATTAGAAAATCAATTCTTTCTTCAACTTCTCTTTTAGGAATATAATATAACGCCCCAAAGAACTCTAAGTTCTGTCTTCCGCTTAACTTCCAGTACACGCTTCTTTCTCCCATCAGCATTGCATTAATATGCATTCTAACATCTTTTGCTTGTTTTATTACGTCCATCCCTAATATCTTAACCTTTCCAGAAGAAGGATGTAATAATGTTGTCAAGATCTTTATTAGTGTAGTTTTTCCTGCCCCATTAGGTCCTAATAAAGTATAGATTTCTCCTTGGTTTACCTTTAACTCCACGCCGTTTAAAGCTTTTACTTCTTTTTTCACCGATTTAAATAGACTTTTCCTTTCTTTTGATGGATAATATTTTCTTAGGTCATTTACTTCGATAACCAAATCCCTTTGTTCCATTTTAATCTGTAAATATTAGCTAAAACTATATTAAAAGAGGTTTACAAACCCAGTCGTAAAACGAGAAAATGAATGGATAGTACATCCAACCCTTTGGTTGGACTAATACTTTAAGAGCTATTAGGTTTCAAGGAGAGTTTTCCTTCTATATTTTTTTCCAAAGCCTCTTGTAATAATAAAGAAGGATGATATCTTCCATTTGCCCATATTATTCTTTTATCATCATAATGTGGATGACCTAAATGACCAACCTGTCCTAAAGCAGTGGTACTTTTAGTCTTTTTCAAGTCTGCTAAGTCTGCAACAATTCTAAAGGACGGAGACCAGAGTTTATTATGGAACGGGTCAGATGGTGAATAGGAGGTTTGAAAGGGTGTATCGTTCCCTCCTTTAATAGGGACGGGGTCAGGATTAAATACAATGTCCATAGGTGGATTTAAAGTAAAAGCATGTTCATAAACAGCTTTGTGAATCTTGCCATATAACCAATTATCCATGTTTTTACCAAGTTTTTTCTTTAACCATTCACTTGCTTTGTAAATAGAGTTTATTAACAGTTCTTCTTTTTTCTCAGCACCACCAATCCATGGATTTTCAGGGTTCTCTAAAAGATTCAATATTATATCTATGTCATGTCCTTGAAATTCGTTAGCAGCAAGTAAAATTGGGTGATAACCGTCTCCCATTATTTTATTAGTTAGCTTTTCACCAAGTTTTTCTTCAAAAATAGAACGGGTTAAATAGTATCTTATTACTTGATAAAGAGTAGGACCAACTAACTCTGGATCCATATAACCATTCCAAGAACCAAGGATTTCTTGTACTTCAAGCACTAAGCTATTGTCTGTTTCTAATTCAATAATATGCTTTACAAATTTAACACCAGGAATAGAATATACATCACCCATTATTTTGTTTCCATCTTCTAAGTCAAGTTTTTCTCCTTTAACAATTTTTTCTTTAACTAGTTGTGTTATTCTTTCAGCTCGATAACCATTCATCCATACAGAGCCTAAATAATGAGGGAAGTCATCTGGAACTATTTTATTATTCGCAGTGACTATAAATCCTTGTTCAGGATTTAACGCATGAGGCATTTCTTCAAATGGGATTTCGCCATTCCATTCGTATTCACCAGACCATCCGGGAACTGGAAGCCTACCGTTTCCTTTTTTTCTAATAGGTACTGCTCCAGATACCCAATAACCAATATTACCATAGATATCTGCATAACTAACGTTTAACTGTGGTGCTCTCATTTCTTTTATCGCTTTGACAAAATCATTCCAGTTTTTACCATGATTAAGTAAATACCATGAATACAGTAAGTTAGCTGGTTCAAGAGCTTTATCTGCTACACTAAGATATTTCCCAGGTAATTCTTCAACTACATCACTTATAATTGGCCCATGATGAGTAAAAAGGATTTTTTCAACATGTTCTTTTTTTCCCTTGACTTTTATGACTTCTTCAATAACTTGTACTTTTTTCTTTTCACCCATGAATTCATATGTAAGTTCTTTAGGATCAAGTTTTTCGACGTATATATCCGCTGCATCAGTATATGCAAGTGTCATACACCACACAAAATAATCATTTTGACCAATTAATACTAGTGGTAACCCAGGGATTGAAACACCATAAGTATTGAATGATGGACAAGATTGGTGCGTTTCGTACCATACTTCTGGTGTTGATAAGGCCAAATGAACATCATGAGCAACAAGTGGTTTACCGCTTTTAGTATACTTACCAGAAACAACTAATGAATTTGAACCGAGATTACGAGATAGAAACGGGCCTTTAGTTTTTTCTAAAACTCCTTTAGAATTAAATTCTCTAAATTCTATTCCTTTTGGGAGTATAACAGCATTCTCATCAGGATATCTAATGTCTAAGTATTTTGCTAGTTTTTCTCCTACTTTTTCTATGACTTCAGCCCATATTAGTTCCGCGTACCATGAGTGAGATAAAGACCAAGCCATGAATCTTGATAATGCTAATACATCTTCTTTGACCCATTTTCTAGGTTTATGCTTTATGAGTGAGAATTCTATCGGAAATTTTGTTTCCGGATGCTCAATAAAAGCATTTATTCCTGCAATGTAGGAATAAATCATCTTTTTAACTTCATCAGGAGCGTTTTCCCAATCCTTTAAACCAATTCTTTCAAAACCGAAGGTGCGTACTGCACGGTCAGTATCAAGTGCTACTTCACCAAAAATTTCACTTAGTTGTCCTCTAGCAGTTCTTCGATTTAACTCCATTTGCCACAATCTATCTTGAGCGTGGACAAAACCCATTGCATAAAATAAGTCTTGTTCATTTTTAGCAAAGATATGAGGTACTCCAATATTATCTCTGATAATTTCAACTTCTTCGTTTATTCCTTGTAGCTTGAATTCTCCATTTATGACCGGGAAACGTTTTTTACTACTTCTTAAAATAAATACTTTCAAGAGTTTTCCGATTGTCGTTGTTAAAAAACCCATGTATATAAAATAAATTTGCGGTTTTTATTTTTTTACCGAAAACGATGTTTTGTTATAGAAATAGAAAAACGCATTGTGTTAAATAATTTATTTTTTAGAAAAAATAGGTTTATTACCAGTTAATCATTGTTTTTAAAGCTAAGAGAAATACTGTCAGTATGCATGAGGAAAAAGAAGAGATATCAATTGTCTCCTCAAGTGAAAAAGCTGGTTTTTTACCAGGGACTGCGATATATACAGGCAATGTTGATATTCCTGTAAACATAAGTATTACTGTTTTAAGAGGAAATAGAATAATTAAAAATAAAGAAGTAACGGTAGAAGAATTAGCAAGAGAATTGGAAAATATTAGGGGAGAAAACTATGTGTGGATTAACGTCTGTGGAATGAAAAATACAGAGACGATTAAGAAAGTTACTCAGTATTTAAATATTCATTCTCTTTTCTTAGAAGATTTGTTAAATGTTGATCAACGTCCGAGACTTATAATTAGCGACAACGGTCTTTTTTTTATTCTTAAATGGCTTGAACTTAACAATAATCACTTAGTAAAAAACCAAGTTGCTATCTTTTCTAAAAATAAAATATTACTTACTTTTTTTGAGACTTCTTTACCTTTGACTAAAAAAGTAAAAAAAACATTAGAAGTATTCTTAGGGCAAGTAAAATTTCCAGGACCGGATATTCTAGCTTATTTAATAATGGATCAGATCGTAGATAATTATTTTAAAGTCATGGAAAAACTAGAAGATTTAATCGAATTTCTTGAAGATAGAGCAATAAACGAACCAGAACCAGAATTATTAGAAGAAATCCAAGACCTTAAACGTGAAGTAATTATTGTTCGCAGAATTTTCATGGCATCCCGAGAAATTTTTAGTAAAATATTGAGATTGAGACCAGAACCAATTAATCCATCATCTATTTATTATTTTGATGATGTTTATGATCATCTAGTTCAATTGGTTGAAGAAATAGATAGCTTGCGCGAGATTTTATTTGGATTGACGGAGCTCTATATGTCAAGTGTAGGAAATAAGTCCAACGACGTAATGATGATACTAACTATTATTGCGACAATTTTTATTCCTCATACATTTATTGTTGGTGTTTACGGAATGAATTTTCAGTATATGCCGGAATTAAATTGGAGATATGGATACTTTGCAGTATGGATTTTAATGATTGTTTTAACGATATTAGAAATTTGGTATTTTAAAAAGAAAGGATGGCTTAAATAAAAATAGCATGAATTATGCTATAGTCATGCTCTTTTTTTATCTAATATAAAATGTAGAAGTTAATAGTTCGAAAAAACAATTAAAGAAGTAAAAAAGGCAAGAGACAAGTTTATTCATTATTTTACACATAAAACTATTAATTTACGTATATATTTTCTTAATTTTTCTAATTTTAATTATAAAAGAAATTAGAAATAATGCAGAGATTGTCAAGAGGTAAGTGTTTCCTGGTAATGAGTTAGTTGGCACTGTATTTTGAACACTTGTTTCATTAGTTTCTGTATCTTGAGCATTTGTTGTCGTTGTTGTGTTGAAAAAGATTTGGTCGTCACTTAGAGAGAAGCGAAATTCAGTAATATAACTAGATCTTTGGTCATTTGATATCCATTGAAGTTCCATAGAAAAGTTTCCAGAAAAACCAATCTCAAATTGAACGTCTATTGTTTTTGTTGTTGCTTCGAAGTGATATTCTCGTAAAAACGTTTTTTCATGAATATAAGTATCCTGAGATTCTTCTCGGAATAATGTCGCTACTAAAGTCAGATTTGTAGGTACTGGGTTATCTTTTAAGTCGGCTTGAAGTATAAAGTATACAGTATCACTTAACCCATCATTGTCAACGTCCCTGATACCTTTTTCATTTACTTTAGTTATCATTTCTAAAGGAATGATTCTTGAGGGTAATGGAACATGTATATATTCCCAATAATATAACACGTCATCGATGTACAATGAAACATTTACGTAATAATCACCACATTCGTCTGCAGTATATCCTTGAAAATCGGAGACCGCTATGTAATCATTACTTTCATTGGTATAGGTATTTAGATATGAAACAAGAGATTCTAATTTCTGAGAATATATATCTCGATAATAGAAATCATATTTAATAGAAAAATTAGTCGGCATTGTTTCTCCATTTTGAATTGAACCCTCTAATTCATCTAAGATTTGGAAACTCATAGGTATTTCTGAAGAATATT
>JAMOVR010000196.1 GCA_027061945.1 Candidatus Heimdallarchaeota archaeon | reverse complement strand
AAGAGGGGTTAGGGGAGATTTAAATTTTTCCCTTTTGTAAAGGAAAGCCTGATTTTTTATAATCAATAACAAAATGGATGTCCTTTTATACCTTTTACTTATTTATCCTATTTTTGCCATCCGCTGGATGTGATTGTTGGGCAACATTAGTGACCATTAATCAGTAGGTTGGCCATCTCCTTAGCCATTGGTGACCCAGTTATCATCTCAATCCAATACCATTGGCCATTCGGATTGTTTTCCAAGAAGAAATAGTCTCCATCCCTTGATTTAATCATGTCAATCGCACCGAAAGACAGACCCGACTCCTGAATAAATATCAAGAGTGAATTATTTATCTCTTGAGGCAGTTCAACTAATGTATGGGGTATGTTAAAAGGGCTTTCTTTTCTCCAATCATGTATAGTTTTCAAAGACGATTGAGAATCGATTTCACACGCAAAGACCGTATTACCAATTACGGTAATTCGTAGCTCGACCTCCTTATGGATATACTTTTGAAACATTGTGGGAGCAAATCTAACATTACTGTATGAACTTATAAACTCTTCTTCTGTAAGAAGGTGAGAATACAAATGATTAATTTCCTTGCCAGTATTTACGGTAGTTGTTATAAGCGATTTTGTAATTACCCCGCTGTCCTTGTGTTTTGAAAAAAAGGACATTGCTTCTTCCGGTTGGTTGGTAATTATGGTATCCGGTGTTAAGAGTCCGCATTCTTTTGCTAATTGTAGTTGAGGATATTTAATTTGTTCACGTCTGATTTTGAATGGATCATTTATCCACCTAATTTCTCTACTTGCATAAATTGTTTTTAATAACTCAAATGCTTCAGACTCAGCAAACTCCACAGCTGCCTTATTGTTTCTTATTTTTTCATCTACTTTTGGCGGTTTTGGCTTTCGATAGTAAACTGATTGCACTTCATCAGGTATTAATATTTTCCTACCTAATGAATCCTCTAATATTATCTCCCAATGATTCTTGGTCGAATACAACTTAAATTTATATTCTGTTAATAAATTTTCAGTGTTGAGGCGAAATACATCAAAACCCAAATCTCGAATTTCATCTATTACAGCGTCGGCATGCGGGTCAAGAGCCATTGTGATAATTAATATACGTTTTTTCATGATAATTTTCAGCACAATGAAGTGCCCCATAGATATACATATCTATGGGGCATTCCCTTAATATTAATCGTCTTTGTCTTCGTCTGGGTCATCAGTGATGATGCCTGTTGTGGTTGATCGGGACCATGTGGTCACCGAACATATATCTCGCTCTGACCATTGCTGGCTTTTATGGTCATATTCCCCCATAACAGGAAATAACTGACTTGTAGGCTCAGCCCATATCATACCAAATGGTATTTCTGGTGATGAAGTCGTTAATTGCTCTTTCATATACATTCTCCTTTTAACCCTCAGTGTTATGAGTTAGACAGTGAGTGAGGGTATACTCTTCTGCCCAACGAGTCTGTATAAAAACTCTATTTTCAGATGCCTTACTTTAAGGCTATCACTTAACAAAAAGTTTATTCTACCATTTTAATTTAGTTATGTATTTTTAAAATACATCTCAAATAAATGGCCTAATGGCCCCATATTTTACTTTTTATTTTATCTATTATTCTATAATTCGACATTTTTACTATACTTCTAACTAATAAAGGACATCCATTTACTTGTTATTTACTTGCTTTTATTTTCATGTGCAAGTCATGCCATTGCTATCTTAATGGGTTCTGTTATAATATGATTCATGATAGCCTCATTTAAAAATGATGGAACAGAAGACATATTTGATGGGCGAAATTCTAAGGCTGCTAGAAAATCTTGTCCCAAATCACTCTGGTCCGTGGCTAGAAGAAAAATGGATCAAATAAATCGTGTTCGAGAGTTAAACCAGCTCAATATACCACCAGCTAATCGTTTAGAGCGCTTAAAAGGTGAACGTAAGAATCTCTATAGTATAAGAATCAATCAACAATATCGAATATGTTTTATATGGAAAGAAGGATATGCTTATGAAGTCGAAATCACGGACTACCACTAATAAATTGCTTAAAAAAAGGCTACC
>JAMOVR010000195.1 GCA_027061945.1 Candidatus Heimdallarchaeota archaeon | reverse complement strand
CTGATTTTGTAGAGGCAAATCCTTCATGGAATCCCTTTATAGATATTAAAGGACAAGAAAAAATTGAATATTATAACCAAGGTAATGTTAAATGGTTAGGCGGTTTTGGACAAGTAGAATATAAGACTGAGCAACTTTCTGCTTTCTTACAAGGAGGAATATCTAATCAACAATTCCAAAGAGTAGACTATTTTAATATATTAGATTCAGATCCTGAACAAGCTTCTGATTGGGTAAGTTTAAAAGGAGGAAATGTAAAAGGAGGTATGAATTATAATATCAACGAACAACATAACGTATTTGTAAATGCCGGTTATTACAGTAAACAACCTTTATTCAGTGCGGTATTTCCTCATTATTCTGATAATAAAGTTGCGGAAGACTTGAAAAATGAAAAAGTTAAAGCAGTAGAAGCCGGTTATGGTTTTAAAGGAGAGCATTGGAATGTTAAACTTAATGCATATTACACTATTTGGGATGATAAATTTCAATTTGCAACCGGTTATCATCCGGATTATGGAAAAGTTAAAGGACGTATGTACGGTGTACAAGAGCTACATAAAGGAATTGAGTTTGAAACCAGAGCTAAATATGGTCCTGTTAAATTATTTGGCATGATGTCATTAGGTAATTGGGAATATGCAAAAGATGTTCATAATGTTGATTTTTACAATGCTTATGATGATACTGATTTTAAATTTACGCAAGATGTTATTCACTTAAATGGTGTAAAAGTGGGTGATGCAGCTCAATATACTTCTCGTTTGGGAGTTAACTGGAATGTTATGAATGGATTATATTTAGATGTAAACCAATTCTATGCAAACAATTTATATTCTAAATTTGATGCTTATTATTTTAGAAATGAAGATAACGAAGGAGTATTAAAGTTACCTGCTTATAGTTTGGTAGATGCTAGTTTAACTTATAAATTTAACATGAAAAAAGTTGGAAAATTTACAACTAGATTGTCTGTGAATAATTTGTTTGATAAACACTATATTTCAGAATCAGATACAAACGTGCATGCTGGTGATTATGGTGCTAGTGGTGTTATGTATAATGGAATTGATACTTCTAACCGTGTATTCTTCGGTTGGGGACGTTCTTGGAACTTTAGTGTAAAACTTAAATTCTAATCCTTTAGAAGAAAATCATTAATATTAAAAAGGGACTGTCTCAAAAGGCAGTCTCTTTTTTTTATCTCTAATTCTAAATAAACTTTAGTTTCGTAAAGATTCTATTTTTGCATAGCAGAGACAAATGTTTGTTATTGTAGATTTTTTCTTATTCGTTCCTTCCTTCTGTTTAAATAACGCCGGTTTGTTATCCTAATAACGATAGAGACATAATTTATCAATTATTAGTTTTATTCCTTACTTTATTAAGAGTTTCCAGATTTAGCTGATTTTATATGAGGCTGCTTTTCCTTGGTTTTTATTTTGGCACGTAAAATGTCGGGGTATTTTTCCGGCATCTTCGGTGGTAATGGAAAATCATCTATGGTTTTGTGAGCTATTGTTTATAATAATTAGCACACACATCCCCGGGAAGTAAAGGAACAAAAGATTTACGCGGTACTTTATTGAATTCTTTAATAAGAGGATGGCAATGTTCAGTTGTTGATTGATAGTTGTAAAAACTCCCTCCCGGCACTAGGCCGGGATGCAATGACAGGTAATTCTTATTTTAAACAGTTCGTTAGATGTTAATGAATATTAAGGATTAGGTTGTGGAGAGATATCCTCTTGCAACATATCCTGATATTTATCCATCAAAGATTCAAATTCTTTGAATTTATCATCGGCAAAAGTTTCATCCTTGTTTTGGGTAATTATTCTTAAAACTTCGCGGTATAGAAGGAAATTCCTTTCTATATCGTCAAAATTGGCATATTTGTCCTGCAAGGGCATTCCGGCGTAATAATCCAAGTATTCTTTAAATCGTTTCAAAAGTGTATTTGCCAGTTTTCTGGCTTTTTCGGTTTTCCCCAGTTTGTAATAGAGGTTGATATAATCCAAGAGAGATGAATAAAATCCAAAACGTTCTACAGGCATTTTATTAATGGACATATCTAATATTTCTTCC
>JAMOVR010000194.1 GCA_027061945.1 Candidatus Heimdallarchaeota archaeon | reverse complement strand
CAATAGATTGGGACGGAATTAATTATAAAGGAATATTAAAAGCTAGGCCCGTATTGGTTAGGTTAATTGTTAATAACTCTGAACCAACTTTTTTATTCGCAGAACATTCCAAAGATACAATAAAATGGGACGATCATAAAATGTTATTTTCAAAAAACCTTTCATATAGCGTTACATCCATGACTTAGGGATAATTGTGAGTGGTACAGAAAAATCTTCAATAGAAATAAGGCATTGGAGTGAAATAATTTCTGAACAAGCAAGACAGGAATTTGGTAATGACCAAGTTATTGCTAGTGGTTGGTCTCCCTCAGGTATTTATCATATTGGGAATTTCCGGGAGGCCGCTACTTGCACGGGTATTCAGAGGCAATTAGCCTATGATGGTGCTAAAACGAAGTTTGTAATGATCGTAGATGACTTTGATCCATTAGATAAAATACCTTCAGTATTAAAAAAGTACAAAAAAGAATTAAAACCTTATTTAGGTCATCCCGTTTGTAGAGTTCCAGATTTTACTGGTGATTCTGAAACATATGCTGAACATTTTGCTAAAGGCTTGATAGAAGCAATGGAACTCTTTGAAATGAATGTTGAAATTGTTTATGCTTCTAGGTTATATAAAGAAGGGAACTATGATGATTATTTAAAACTTTATTATGGCCATGAAGAAGAAGTCCAGAACTTGCTTGAGAATATTAGTGGAAATAGACTAAGTACTTTTGTTAGTGTTGTTTGTGAGAATTGTGGAAGTATTGGAAATACTAAAGTAACAAAATATGATCCTGAAACTGAAGAAATACACTACGAATGTGTTGACAATAACTATCGAAAAGGATGTGGACATAAAGGAAAAATAAATCTAAGTTCCCATGAATGGAAACTAAAATGGCGTTTAGACTGGCCAGCACGACAGGACTTTCTAAATGTAACTGTTGAGCCTGCTGGAAAAGATCATTCTGTTGCTGGAGGGAGTGTTGATACTTCAATTGCAATACATGAAAAAATTTTCAATAGAAAACCGCCAATAATGGTAAGATATGGTTTTATCACCCTTAAAGGAGGCAAAAAACTAAGTGGTTCTGCTGGAACAGGAGATCCTGCTGCTTCCGCTGGAAAATTCATGCCACCATCGTCGTTTCTTTTCATGGTATTCAAAAATGATCTATTAACAGATATCCAGTTTAGTCCAAGCAGTATGGACGTACCGAAAACTGTTGATGAATATGACGTAGCTAGAAAATATTTGTTAGGGATTGAAATTCCACCCCAAGAAAGAGCTGGCAAAAAACTAGCAACAAGTGTAAAAATTGCTATTCCAGAAGATAAAAGGAAGACTCCTCCACCTAGAATAAAATACATGGATCTCGCTTTAGTGGCACAAATATACCAAAGAAATGAAGAACAAATATTTGAACGATTAAAAGAACGCAAAGTAATTTTGCCAGATGATCCTCTAGAAATGATCCAAGAAATAAAAGACCGATTACAGCACATTTATTATTGGTTAGACAAATATGCACCAGAAAGCGCAAAATTCGTTATTCCTGATGAAATCCCTTCAGAAGCATTAAACAAAATAAATAAAGAGAATCTAAAGCTATTCATCGAAATGTTAAAGCAAGCAAAGGAGAAAAAAATTAATGATGCAAACAAACTAGGTGAGTTCTTTAAACAAACATTTGAAAATAATAACTTGTCTCCCAAAGAAGTCTTTCCTAGTTTCTATTATGCGTTGTTAGGTAAAAAAGGAGGACCTAAGGCATCATTCTTAACTTTAGTCCTTGGATATGATTATGTAATAAATAAATTAGAAATGATATACCAAAAAATAAGTTAAAACATTCTTGACCGGACAACGTTTACGTTTCAAAGTTTTTCATTTTTTATTAGTTAATTCTTTAAGATCTTCTAATACTTTTTCCACATGCCCCTTTACTCTAATTTTTGGGTATACTTTTTTTACAATACCATTAGGATCAATTATAAAGGTAGTGCGTATTGTCCCTTCATATTCCTTTCCATAACTCTTTTTTAGCCCCCATGCGCCATATTTTTCTAAAATTACATGTTCAGGATCGCTTAATAATAT
>JAMOVR010000193.1 GCA_027061945.1 Candidatus Heimdallarchaeota archaeon | reverse complement strand
CCCTCTCCCTTTTCTCCTGGTTAAACGTCTTGCTTCCTATGCAAGCACAGCAATGTCTCGGCGTCATACGTCTTACATTAAAAGATAGCGCCTGAATATTGTATTTCGCTAATAAGTTCTATTTCAACTTTAAGTGGGTAGATTTTTTCTTTTAGAGGCGTTAAGATTAATTCGAATTCGGGTTCTTATAATTTCAGGTCGTCTTAACAAGTGAAATCTACAAAAATTTTTTTTGCACATAGCCTTAAAGGTGAGCCACCTGAAAAGTGGCAACCCCTTGAAGAACATCTAAAAAACGTTGCTGAACTTGCCTCCCAATTTGCGGCCAAGTTCGGAGGGGATAATTGGGCCTATTTGGCAGGGCTTTTGCATGACTTAGGGAAATTTTCGCCCACTTTTCAGGCGAAACTTTTTGTTAAAAATGAAATAAAGACAAATCTTATGGCCAAGGGGCCGGTAATTCATTCTGAAGCTGGAGGTCACCGGCCCTCTCTCATGATTGGAAGGGTATAGATTGCTTTCATCGCTCATTATGGAGCATCATGTGGTCCTGGCAGCTTTAAGATTGAAAAAAATAGACAAAATATTAGGTCTTAAAAAATATAGTGAGGTAGAACCTAATATGACAAAGTACTTAATATCAATGGAAATTGCTGGCCCATTTGCTATGTGGACCCGTCCTGATACAGGCGCGACACCTACTAGCTATCCTGTTCCGACTTGGTCTGCTGCAAAAGGGATTTTTGAATCCATAGCTTTTTTCCATGACGGCAAGGCATGGATACGGCCAATTAAGGTTCAAATTTGTAAGCCTTTGGGGAGTCCAGGCGGAGAAATTCATTTTCAGCGTTACACTACAAATTATCGTGGGCCTTTGAAGAATAAAAGCAAATCTAACTTTCAGTTTTCAAGCCTTATTTTAGTAGATGTCTGTTATCGCCTTTATGCAACGGTTGAAAATGGAAGTGGTAAGCCTTTAAGACGCGGTAGTAATCCGTGCCATGCTTTGGCAGCTATTTTTGAGCGTAGATTAAAAGCAGGCCAGTGTCACAAAATTCCGACCCTAGGCTGGAATGAATTTGTAGCAAGTTATTGGGGGCCGTTACGAGACGATCCATCTCAAGAAGACGCCACAGAAGTTGATAAAGCAATCTGTATAGATATGGTCTCTGTCTTGGAAAGAGTTTTTGATATGGAAGTCAATGGCAGTTATAAGCCCTTATTTCGGCAGGATGAATCTTCAAAGATTGTCAATGGAGAATTTTATTATGCTAAATGAACTGTATGTCATTTATCGGGGATTGGAGGCAATTGGAGAAGCTCCTGAAATCAAGCACAACGATATTCAGCAACCTGGGTTTAACAATATAACGTTTCGAGTAATGCTTGATAAATATGGTTTAGTGACCACAGTCAGACTTATGGAAAAAGAGGATATTAAGAATACTTGGTCACTTGGGAACAAGCATACGCAATTTCCGGCAGTAAAAGTTAAACGTCCATTAATTCCTTCGGCTCATGATGATTATCAGAAATGGCTGAGTAATAATAAGAATGCCAAGGAAGCTGATTATAGAGATATTATAGAATGTCTGACTCATCTATATTTCGATAGGATTTCATATTTTGATTTTTGGCCTCAATATCGTGATAAAATCCTTAAAAGAAAGCAATCTCTGAAAGAATATGAAGGATGTAAGGATGTTTATGAATTATTTAGACGTTATAGTTTGTCAAAAACAGGAGTGGAAATTTTAGAACAAGTTGCCAAGAAAGTTATTATATCAGCTTTTGAAGATGCGAACCTAAAAGGCCTTAAAGCTATTTGTGCATTGCTTTTTGGCGAGAAATTGAAGCCTTCGGGTGAGATTGTTGATAGCAAACGAGTTACTCTTTTATTGGATTGTTTTCCCAGGGACGATATAGATATTTATGCAACTTCAAGAAAATATATCCATTCTTTGTCACAAGCTTTGTTTGCAGCCGAAGAAAAAGCCTCAAGAAAGAAGGCTGGGGGGACTTGTGCGCTTTCTGGAAAAGCCGGCCTGGTACTTGTGGAGAAATTTCCAGAGGAAAAATTAGCAGTTATCGGTCCTACCATTCTTTTT
>JAMOVR010000192.1 GCA_027061945.1 Candidatus Heimdallarchaeota archaeon | reverse complement strand
TCTCCACCAGGTGGAGAAACTGCGCCTACTACAGTAACACTACCAATTCTGTCATCCTTTCCTAAACAAACGACACGCCCAGCTCTTTCATAGTACTGAGCGATTCTTGAAGCAAGATATGCGGGATATCCTTCTTCACCAGGCATTTCTTCTAGACGCCCACTAATTTCTCTCATTGCTTCTGCCCATCTTGAAGTGCTGTCTGCTTGGATACTAACATCATAACCCATGTCTCTATAATACTCCGCAAGAGTAATACCTGTATAAACACTGGCTTCTCTAGCGGCTACTGGCATATTACTTGTGTTAGCAATTAATGTTGTTCTTGCCATTAATTTTAACCCCGTGTGGGGGTCATCAAGGTGAGGAAATTCTTCGAGTACTTGAGTCATTTCGTTTCCTCGTTCGCCACAACCAACGTAGACTACTACTTGGGCATCTCCCCAACGAGCTAATTGGTGCTGTGAAACTGTTTTTCCAGTTCCAAATGGTCCTGGGATTGCTGCAGTCCCGCCTTTTGCAATAGGGAAGAAGGTGTCAAAAATCCGTTGTCCAGTTAATAATGGTATTTCACTCCCCAATCTTCTTTTGAATGGGCGTGGCTTTCTAACAGGCCATTCATGATAACCTTTAATTTCATAAACACTACCATCAGTGGTTTCTATTGTGGCTAAAACATCATCAACTGTATACTCTCCGTCTGAAACAACAGTTTTTACAATACCTTCGGGTTTGTCTGGGGGAATCATTATCTTGTGTAAAATTGCGGGGGTCTCTTGTGTAGTAGCAATTACATCTCCTGGACCCACTTTATCACCAATTTTTACCTGGATTTTCATCTCCCATTTCTTTTCATGGTCTATTCCGGGAATCTCAATTCCTCGCGCAATAAATGCGCCCTCTCTCTCTTCAATTACTGGGAGAGGCCTTTGAATACCATCGTAAATCTGTTCTAAAATTCCTGGTCCAAGCTGAACTGTTAAGGGTTTTCCAGTAGCGATTACTGGCTCCCCAGGGGTTAAACCGTCAGTGGGTTCGTAAACTTGGATCGTGGCAATATCTCCAACTATACGAATAATCTCTCCAATTAGTTGTTCCTTGCCAACGCGTGTAACCTCGTATAGTTGGGCTCCGGTCATTCCTTCTGCTTCTACCACGGGTCCAGAAATACGGGTAATTTTTCCATGGATCATGTTTCCTCACACTAACCTTTACTAAACTACTATGGTAGGATTAATTGAATATTTATGAGCGTTTTTGTACTTACATATTCTTTTTGTTTTTAAGCATTTACTACGTTTGACTACTGATTCTGAATTTTTTATTTACAAATACGTGGGATAAATAATTAAATACTGTTTTTACTAATTTATAACTTATTTTTTATTTTTTAATATTATAGGACTATTAGTCTATCTCTCTCTTATTAGCTATTCGCGTTTAATTTTTATGTAATATAACAGTAACAGAAAAAAATTGATAATCTTTTAACTCTTTAGAAATGTGTTTAAAATAAAGTTTTTTTAAATCAATTTTTTAACTCCATTAGCGTGGAATCCCTCTCCCTTTTGGGAGGGGATGAAAGCCAATAATATCATATGGTTATATATTGCGATCATGAATGAATTTAGGGGTAACCATGAAATATGACTTATACAAAGCCTCACACTCTGTATACTCATTTACCATACTATCGCCTACTCTTTGTAGTGAAGAACAGGAGAAAAGTAAGAACTCCCCCCCACATATATTTATGGCCTTCCTAAAGCAAGAAGTAAGATAAATCTCTGAAACGAAACATTCAACTCAACGTAAAAATCTTGTCTATCGAAACGGATGGATAAAGACCATATTTACTTGCTCTTCAAGACAACTCCTAAAATAGGCATCATAAAAAACATCCCTAAATACATCAATTTAATGGCCTAAAAACAATCACTTCCCCGCAAAATACGAAGAGAATCTCCAGAAATAAAACAAAAACTATGGAAAAAAGTGTTTCGTTATATTTCCTCCATCGCCACATCTAGACACGTAACCCTAAACGTTTTGAAAAAACACATACGTAGAAAGTAGAGTCAAGTCAAGGACAGGAAAAAATGATAAACAAATAAGGAGAGAGAATAGTGGAAGACTTGGACAGAGCAGAGTTAGTTAGTAAATGGAAGGCAAAGCCCTTGCACCGCCACATTCTTGGTGCTTCTTGGGGCAAGCTTATAAAAATGCAGCATTATAAGGCGGGAGGCGTTGGTAATATACTAACAAAAGTTTCTCCCCGCTACACATCACAGACATGTGCTAACTGCGGTTGCAATGGAAGTGCAAAAACAAAAATAAGATTAAAAGACAGGGTATTAAGATGCTTGTTTTGTGGTTGGGGGGCAGACAAGGATTGCAACGCTTCCCTAAACATCCTCAAAATCAAGACAGGGACGGGACACCTCGTAGCGCCTGTGGAGAGTATCCTAAAAAAATACCCCAGACCATTTCGTACGATAAATAAAGGAAGTGGTCTCGGGGCAAGTTTTCTCGATGACGCAGGAAGAAACCTGCGAACGCAAAGAGCAATTCACTTTAAAAAATACTCTTTATTCATCTAAAGTAGTCAATTATTTAACCAATATCAAAAAATTATTAGTTGGAACGGTTGAAATGGCAGAAAAAAAGATTAGTACTGAGACTAAGAATAGCAACGTTTTAGAAAACAAAGAATTCAAAGTAGTTCCTATAAAAATAATCACAGATCAAGAAAAAATAAAGATAATAATGGACAAAACCAGAATGAAAATTCTTAAGCTTTTAAGAGAAGGTATTATCGAAGAAGGGAAAAGAAGGCATGAATTAACAGTCCGAGAAATGGCCGAACTCCTTAATATTTCTACGCCTCAGAGTTTATATCACCACGTTGATCTTCTGGTAGAACATGGCTTTTTATATCCGGCTAAAGAAGTCAAAAAAAAGCGTTCAAAAATTACGTACTATGCCAGAACCGCTTCTGTATTTTTTGTGGTTAGTTCTTTAGGAGAAGTTCCTGAGTATGATTTGGGGATGGGTGAATTTGTAAAAGTATTTTTAGATACTTTAGGAATCGAAGTATCTGATGAAGAGTTTCATGAATTAGCTAAATTGTTTGTGGAGTTTCAGAAAAGAGAGACAGATATTATCAGTAAGTATGCTCCCTTGATTAAAATGAGGGATGAAGAAGATCAAAGCAATTTTAATCAAGGATTATGGGTTTTTGCTAAGATTATGCTAGCTTCAGATGAGCATGGAATTGAGATTTCTAAAAAGATCTCTAAAATTATTTTTCCAAAATTAGAAAAGCGCTTAAAAGAGCTTGAAACGAAAAATAAATAATATTTATTCATAGTTTTTTCTAGTTTTTTAACCTCACGTTTCTTCTTTATTGTTTTTTGTTTGCTGTTTAATTGCCTTTCTCAGCGCTCTATTTTTAAATATTGTGCGGGTTCAAGTTGCTCTTTTTTCAACCCTCAATGTGTATGAATGCGTTTTTCGTTTTCATAGCATGAAAACCTATTTAATAAATGAACCTCAAGAAAAATCAGAAACAACGAATATGGTAGTCTCTGATGACGATGGATGGAACAGACCCTAACAATGCAACAGCTTCAACTCAGCAAGAAGGCATCGACTATGGGGCCGACTCTATTAGAGTTTTAGAGGGTATCGAAGGCATTCGACACCGGCCCGCAATGTATATCGGGTCTGTCGGCCCTAGAGGCCTCCACCATATGGTTTATGAGGTAGTTGACAATTCAGTAGATGAAGCGTTAGCTGGTTACTGTACTTATTGTAAGGTAGTAATTAGAAAAGATAATTCTATCTTGGTGGAGGATAATGGAAGAGGAATTCCGGCAGAACCACACCCGGTTTATAAAACAAGTGCGTTGGAAGTTATACTGACAAGACTTCACTCTGGAGCAAAATTTGATACTAAGGCTTACAAAGTCTCTGGCGGTCTTCATGGTGTTGGTCTAGCTGTAGTAAATGCTTTAAGTAGCGAATTAATTGTAGAAGTCGTTAGAAAAGGCAAGTTCTATCGCCAGGTGTACCGCCAAGGAAAAAAGGCTACAGAAGTAGAAGTTAAACCTGCACCTCCTGATAGACACCGAGGGACCACTATAATATTCAAGCCAGATCCAACTATTTTTGACACAACAGTTTTTGATTTTGACACTATTGCTGCAAGATTAAGGGAATTGGCTTATCTTACTCCTAATTTAAAATTCGAGCTTATTGACGAAAGAACAGATCCGCCTACAAGCGTAACATACCATTATGAAGGTGGCATAATACAGTTTGTTAAAGATTTAAATGCACATAAACCACCTCTTATTGAAGGAGAAGAACATATATTTTATGTTAAAGGGCAAGAGGATGATGTTTTAGTAGAGATTGCTCTTACATGGAATGGAGGTTATGCTGAAACAATCTTGGGATTTGTAAATAATATAAATACTTCCGAAGGCGGGACACACATTTCTGGCTTTAAGGGTGCATTAACCCGAACTATGAATGATTACGGTAGGGAACGGGGTTACCTAAAACAAAAAGATGAAAACTTAAAAGGCGAATTCTTTAGAGAGGGGTTAATTGCGATAATAAGCGTTAAAGTTCCGGATCCGCAATTCGAAGGACAAACAAAAACACGATTAGGGAATTCAGAAGTAGAAGGTATTGTCTCTAGAGTATTTGCTAACCCATTTGAAGAATGGTTAGATAAACATCCGCAATTCGCAAAAGCAGTATTCGAAAAGAGCTTAAATGCTAAAAAAGCTCAAGAAGCAGCTAGAAAAGCTAAAGAACTAATAAGAAAATCTTCAACACGAGTTTCTCTGCCTGGTAAATTAGTAGTTAGCCGTGAAACAGATCCCGAAAAAAGAGAACTTTTCCTTGTCGAGGGCCAAAGTGCAGGAGGTACGGCAGTTAAGGCTAGAGACAGTCAGTTCCAAGAGATACTGTTTTTAAGAGGAAAAGTCTTAAATGTTGAAAAAGCGGGTCTTTCTAAAGCCCTTGATAATCAAGAAATAAGAAATATTATT
This sequence comes from Candidatus Heimdallarchaeota archaeon, assembly GCA_027061945.1. Classification (GTDB taxonomy): domain Archaea; phylum Asgardarchaeota; class Heimdallarchaeia; order Heimdallarchaeales; family JAJRWK01; genus JAJRWK01. The sequence continues at coordinate 3,254 of JAMOVR010000192.1, read as the reverse complement.
TCAGCAATAGGTACTGGAATAAACGAAGACTTTGATATAAACAAGTGCCGTTATGGAAAAATCATTATTCTAACAGATGCAGACGTAGACGGAGCGCATATTACTACGTTATTATTAACTTTATTTTATCGTTTCATGAGGCCATTAATTGAGCATGGGAAAGTATTTGTAGCTAGACCCCCCTTATACAAAGTTACAGTAAAAGGTAAAGTCCCTGAAGAAGTAATGGGGGGTAGAAGATACGTCTATCTTCGCAGTGATCAGGAAAAAGACGATCTACTGAGAAAACTGAAAGAAGCAGGAGTTCCAGAGAAAAATATTGAGATCCAACGTTATAAGGGTCTTGGTGAAATGAATGCTGACCAACTCGAAGAAACAGCTATGAGACCAGGAACTAGGGTTATTGAACAACTACATATTCTAGACCCTGTAAAAACAGATGAAACATTTAGCATTCTAATGGGTGATGACGTAGCAGCTAGAAAACATTTCATTTTCACAGAAGTATTCAAAGAAGAAGATAGTGAGGAGGAAAGCATTTTCTGGGACGAATCCATAAATAAACAGGAAATTGATGACGAAATCTTGGAAGAAGAATTAGAGGAAGACATGGACATCGAAAGCAATTCAAATTCAGAAAGAAGTATTGAATTATCTGATGAAGAATTCAATGAAAACATAATAGAAGGCGAAGAATAAAAGAAACCAATATTCAAGTTTAAATTTAATTACAAACTTTAACTCTGTCGGCGGAAATTTCCCTCCGAAAGGGATTAAATGAAAGCCGATACATGCGTTCACTCCTTCATATCACCACACCATCAATACGGGGCCTATACGCTGGGAAAAACGTTATTACCATGAAAAAAAAATCATTAAACAAGGAAAAACAGGAAAAACAAACAGGACATAAGAAAATAAAAAACAAAACAAAAGAAGAGAAGAGAAGAGCGATACTACATGATGTGGAGCTATAAGTTCAGAATCTATCCCAACAAGTCCGTGGAAGAAAAACTGGAGGAAAGCTTGGAAATATCCCGATGGCTATACCACCGATTACTAGAAGAAGAAATAAGCAATGCGAGGAAAGAAGGAAAAAAAATAACCCAGAAATACACACAAACACTAATAGTGAAGCTGAAAAAAGACGAAAACACCGAACTAAAAAGCGTCTACTCCAAAGCATTGCAAAAGGTCAATTACCAGTTATGGAGCAATGTGAAAGCATTGTCAAGGCTGAAGAAGAACGGGAAGAAAACAGGCATGCTAAGGTATAAGAAAAAGGGGAGATACAAGTCCCTGAATTACAATCAGAGCGTTCTCTCAATAGACCCTAAGAGTAACCGCATTTCTCTCTCCGAGATAGGTAGCGTGAAAGCAAAAATACACCGAGAAATAGAGGGAAAAGCAAAGGGGATATGGGTAAAGAAATACCCCAGCAGTAAGTGGTACGCGATGATAATACAAGTACAAGTAGAAAAACAAGACACCACACAGCAAACTGGTAACAGAGTGGTTGGTCTTGACATGGGCATAGAAAAGTTCGTAGTAGACAGTAAAAAAACAGCAATAGAAAACCCCAAACACTTAGACAAGACCATTGAAAGAATAAAGCTGTTACAAAGAAAGCTGTCCAAGAAAAAGAAAGGCTCTAACAACTACTATATGATTTATGTAGAGAATTTGAACATCAAGGGACCGGTCATGAAAGGAAAGAACAAGACCCCGCACCAACGCATCTTAGACGCTTCATGGGAAGAATTCATAGGAATGCGGTCTTACAAGACGGAAGGTGTTGGTAAGACACTAACAAAAGTTTCTCCCCAATACACCAGCAAGAAGTGTGTCGTGTGCGGAGAGATAACTACCGAGCGAAAACTAAGCGACAGAGTGTTTGTTTGCCCTGAATGTGGCTGGGAAGCAGACAGAGACTACAACGCTTCCCTAAATATCCTCAAAATCAAGACAGGGGTGGAACGACCCGTAGCGCCTGTGGAGAGAAAACCTCTACTCCGAACCATTTATTACAATAAAAGAAGTGGTTTTGGGGCAAGTCTTCTCGGTGAAGCAGGAAGCCCCTTGCTAAAGAGAAAGGGGTAGTTCACACAATTAAAATCTCGAGGATGAAAGAGATATTATATTATCCATAAAATAAAGCAGTTTGTTTGGCAGGAAGGATGAGTAAATGACAGAAGTAGCTTCTCCACCACAAGAACACATAGAAGAAAAACCATTAGCCAATGAATTAAGAAGAGCTTATGCAGACTATGCTTCATACGTTATTAGCGATCGTGCTCTACCAGATGCTAGAGACGGCCTAAAACCCGTTCACCGCAGAATACTTTGGGCTATGTACACAATGGGCCTAACTCCTAGAAGTGCGTTTAAAAAATGTGCTAGGATCGTTGGTGAGGTAACTGGTAAATATCATCCTCATTCTGGAGGAGTTTACGAGGCATTGGTTAGATTAGCACAACCTTTTTCATTAAGGTATCCATTAGTCGAAGGCCAAGGTAATTTTGGTTCTATTGATGGTTTCCCTGCAGCAGCAATGAGATATACCGAGGCAAGACTTTCTCAAATCTCCTTAGAGTTACTTGCAGATACTAGAGAAGAAATTGTTCCTTTTCAAGATAACTTCGATGGTGAGGAAAGAGAACCTGTTGTGTTAGCCTCAAAAATACCTAATTTGTTGTTAAATGGTACCGCTGGCATTGCTGTAGGTATGAGTTCTAACATTCCTCCACATCATCTTGGAGAATTGATGGATGCGTTAATATATATGCTATCTCATCCTCATGCAACCCCTCAAGAATTAATGCAATTCATAAAAGGCCCTGATTTTCCTACTGGTGGAATAATTGTAGGGCTTGAAGGCATCAAAAACTTTATGGAAAAAGGAATTGGAAAAATTGTCCTACGTGCAAAAGTCGATTTTGAAGAAGCTCATGGGAAAACTCCTCCAATGTTGGTTATTAAGGAAATACCTTATCAAGTAAACAAAGCAAAATTAGTAGAAGAAATTCATAAATTAATAGAAAATGGAGTTATAAGGGGTATAAAAGAAGTTCGAGATTTGTCTAAAAATGAAATTCGCATTGAACTCCCATTAGAAGAAGGATATGAAGATGAATTATCAAGAAAAACTCTTCTTGGACAATTATTTAACAAAACAAGCCTACAAATCGCTTTTTATGCTCGTTTGTTAGCTTTCGTAAGAGGAAGACCAAGAATATTAAACGTAGCCCAAGCAT
>JAMOVR010000191.1 GCA_027061945.1 Candidatus Heimdallarchaeota archaeon | reverse complement strand
TGTAAAAAAATATGATAAAAAAGTCGTTTTAAATTGCATAGTAATTTCATTGTTATTTTCAACTATCGCACCATTATTCATTATCAGTACTTTTGTGCCATAGGAAGGAGAATTAGTCTATAGCTATAGTGATGAAGATTATGAAAAAATGAAGAAAATACGAAAGAAAAAATTCCTGATTATACCCTTAATGAATTACAAACTGTAAAACCCAAAGAGATTAAACGTATTACGTATATGTTTTCTAATCCATATGCTGGATTAATGTATTTCAGGTATTTCTTATTAAATTTCATATCTATTTTTTTGGCCACACTAATTAGCTGTTATTTTAATAAAAAATATTTATAGCAAAAGCTGGTATATTGTTTACTTGTTGATATGTAGTTAAAAATACATTGTAGTCAGAAAGGAAAAAGTTTTGGATCTTTGTCATGGTTACGGAAAGTAGAGAGGGAATGATTGGCTGAAGATCTACCTTGTCAGGAAATGAATAATGAGGAAATTATTGATGTGAGTAGTACGAGTCTCTTTCTTATATTGTTTTGTAGTAGTTTTGTTTTACGCTTAATAGTTGGAATTCTTGTATATTTTAGATGCATCAAAAGTGGACTTAATCCACCTTTTCCATTAACACAGTTCAATTCGATTGAATTCTACAACTATATAAAAGAAAAATCGCTAATAAATGACTTTACGTGGCTAAAAAATTGGCTTCTATTGTTAAATATATTGTTAGTCATGACAGGAGGCTGTTTTATTCTTTTGGCGCTTTCTGTAATGTCCTGAATTAATAGAATGGAAACACAGTATCGTGCATGAACCTGGGACAGTTCTGAATTTTTTTGTTACCTCTGGTTTGCAAGATGCTCGAGAATTGTTGGAAGAATGGGGGCAAACCTTAATTGATTTCGGTGGTTGGTTTCTTTCATTCTTTGCCCCAACGGGAGTCAAGGGCAGGAACCGGATTAACCAACGAACATTGAGTGTAGTTAAGCGCACTGTCGCACAAGGAAAATTATGCACAAAGAACATGAATATAGCTAACCATCTGTAATTACATAACAATGCATTTCAAGGGACTGGCTACCAACGCGGTTTTTCGAAGTTCAGTCTTTCAAATTTACTTTCTTGGGTTATCCAAGTTGGTTGCTGTAAATCCGCCAGCCCCTGAATGCGGTCGTTATGCAATTATAAAAAGATGGAGGAGGTTATGAGAGAAATCGATTATGACAAAATGCTTCCATTATATGGGAAATGGACAATAGATGAAACAGGCAACGCAGTATATGAAGACAAAGTAGGCGATGAAAGTAGTCACGGTTTCGGTTTTGCTTGGTAAGGTTGTTGATGATGGCATTATAGAGACTATTATTACATTGCCAGAGCCTAATGAGAGCAGTGGTGCGTTTGTTGTATTCCGTGCAGAAGGGCAAGAACGCTATTTTGCTGCAGGTTTAGGTGGTTGGGATAATGCTTACACATTAATGGAAGGTCATCACTTAACACCAACAAGACTTGCAAGCTCTGGGAATATCAATAACTTACAAGCTAACAGGCAATATAATTTTAAGATTGCTCTTGATGGCCAAAGAGTGCAGATTTTTGTAGACGATGTAAAGGTTATTGATTATCAAAGATTGCCTTCAACTAATAGAGAAAAAAGCAAAAGAGAAAGCAAAAAGAGAAAGCAAAAGAAAAGCAAAAGGACATCCATTTAGTTGATGTTTGAAAAAAGATATGGTATGCTTGAGATATTTAAAATGAAGATTTAAAGATTTGTAATTGATGGAGTTAAGTATGACAGTAGCGAGAGCATCTTTGGTTTCTGTGGAGACTACACCTTGGTATCATTGTGTTTCTAGGTGTGTAAGAAGGTATTTTTTGTGTGGGAAAGATCCTGACAGTGGGAAGGATTTTTCTCATCGAAAACAATGGATTGCAGATAGGATAAAAGCACTGGCTTCTGTATTTTGTATAGAAGTTGCTGCTTATGCTGTTATGAGCAATCACTATCATGTGGTTTTATATCTTGATAAGGAAAAGGCTGAGGCTCTGAGTGATAAAGAGGTTCTTGAAAGGTGGTATTCTCTTTTTCAACGCCCTTTTGTTGGTAAAAAGTTTCT
>JAMOVR010000190.1 GCA_027061945.1 Candidatus Heimdallarchaeota archaeon | reverse complement strand
AATTTCTGGTCTAAGCTAATAATAAAGACCATGTCCACATGTTATTCAAGTCAACTCCTAAAGAAATACTCTGAACCATTTTTTATAATAAATAAAGGAAGTGGTTTTGGGGGAGTCTTCTTAGTGAAGTAGGAAGCCACTTGCGAAAGCAAGGGATAGTTCACTGTTATAGTGATTATAAAATGTTTCAACATTGGTTATGCTTTTGTCTGTAAAATGGTCTATTAAAACAAAGGATTAGTACTTTTATTTGTTTAATCTAAAATAATGAAAAAACTTCCCTTAATTATCTTCTGGATCTCTCGAGATCCATCTCCAGACGAAGAAAAAAGAATAAGAGAATATATAAACAATATAAGAGCTCGTAATGATGTAAAAATCGTAATGACATCTAGAGAAAAAAAAGCCAAGGAAGTAGGAGAAAAAATACTTTTTGGGAGAGGATTTAAAGTATTAGAGACAAATTGGTTAGACGAAATATTCGGTTTTGAAAATATTGCATCTCAAAGAAATAAAGTCACAGAATATTTTGATGGACGTATGTTTAGTGATATAGAAGCACAAGAAAGTGTCATTAATCGTATTGAACAAATTAATAAATTAGTAAATAAAGCTAAAGGAATAGATGGAAGTATGGTTCTAGTTTCCCATAAAGGAATTATGACAATGTATCTATGGAAAAAGCTAGAGGCAATTGTTGATCCAGTTGAATTTTACTTTTCTACTAGCTCCGTAGGTGGTTTTATTTTACCAGAATTTCCATTCCTTCAAAATTCCAATGAATTCTAAAAATCTTATTTTTTATTTTACTTAAATTATCATAACTCCACTCAGAATTATACAAATATGCGTATTTTAGATGTGGCGGGCGTGGAGGGATTTGAACCCCCGACCAGGCGGTTTCTCCAAAAAAGTTAAGAGCCGCCCGCTCTGCCTTGCTGAGCTACACGCCCTATAGCTAAAATCAAGTTTTTCTATTTCTATGGAACTTACAGCAACGATTTAAGACTTTCGTTATTCGCTTGATAAATATGATGATGAAACCTGATAATGTATAACCTTGATTTTTACTTTCAATTATTACAATTATTACAATTATTACTACGTAATATACTGATCTATCTCTGTCTGCTTAGGTATTGCCTTTTTTATAATTTTTTCAACTACTTCTTGGATGTTTTTATCAGCAAACACCCTATAGAATATTTGTGTCATTTTTGCGATTAGTGGAATAACGATCCCAGGAGAATCCATTCTTGAAAGGATATGTAAATTAGATTCATTATCAATAATAATTATGTGTTTTTTTATATCAATTTCTTCCCTTTGTGCCCATTTAAAGAAGTTTTTTGGTTTTTTAGGTGGTTTTGAAGGCGGCGGTTCTGTAACTGCCCTCAGATATTCATTTTCAGGTCTAGGTATTATTACATCTCTTTCACGAAGTTTACCTTCCTCAATTGCCTCTCTTATTCTCTGATAAATTCTTTCGTATATTGCTTGGATCTCTAATCTCTCCCTCTTCTTTTTTATTTCTAAAAAACTATAATCCCAAACTAACTTGTACGTTTTTCTTTCAATTAGCAATTTAGAATAATGCCTTGCATCTTCTAGATATTTGCCTAATTCCTTTTTATATCTTCCTTGGTATATCTCCAATATCTTATTCCAAATGGTTGCATCTGTAAAACCAATTAATAATGATGGGTTTTTCCAATAAGTATCAGGAAATGGGAGTAAATTCACTTCTGGATCTACCATAATTTTATATAATCTAGACAAAACTTCTTCAAAAAAAACAGTGGACTTATGCATGTAGACTTGTTGATACATATTATAGCGACCAATCAAATACTCTTCTATTGCAGGTATCCCCTTTTTATGGAACACAATGACTTCTTTGAAGATCCCTGTAGGATCTTCAATCGGAAGAGTTATTCGAGAAATTCTATTTAGGTCATAATAACCATAACTAACACCTGCATAATAACTATCTCTCAGTAAGTAATCTAACCTATCTGCATCAAGGCCACTACTTATTATTTGATGTTTAGCTAAAGATGCGAACATCTCAGATGTTAAAAGTGATACAACACTTTTCTTATCAATCCCTTCTTGTTCTATATTTTCTCCGATCTCTGTTGTTAAAATTATTTTTTTCCCTAATGTTTCATGTTTACCATCCCAATCACTATTCTTCTTTTCACACAATTTGCTTACAGTATTTTCTAAGACATGAGAAAAAGGAAAATGCCCAATATCGTGGAGTAATCCGGCCATTCTAAGTAATTTTTCATTTTCAATTTTTAAGATATCAAGATCCTTGTTAACATATTTTAAACGCTGATACTTTTCAGTATTAATTCTCATACTGCTAAGTAATTCGCTGACTACATGCATTACTCCTGTAGAATGTGCAAATCTTGAATGTGTTGTTCCTTGATATACGAAGTCAGAAAGACCTAATTGTTTGATGTACCTTAATCTTTGAAATAACGGATGACTAATAATCTGATTTTCACTGTTAGTAATATCAATTGATCCGTGGATTGGATCTGCAAATACTTTTTTAAAATCAAATACCATTTTCAATAAAAAATATTAAAAGAATAAGAAATTCTTTTTGTTTTTAACAAAAAATAAAACATTCTTTCTTTTTTTAAACACGTTTTTATAAGTCCTGTTCATTGAAGGTCCTATACCCTAAAAGAATCATAGCTATTCCTATTACAATAAATACGAAGATAGTAATTATCGGTTTTAATTCTATTCTATATTGATGAGAAAGGATAATTTGCGTTATATATCTATGAATATTATCTAAATGATATTGTAAAACCAAAAATTTTGGCCAGTTCTTATGCAAAATTTCCATTAGATAGGGCCAACCTAGATCTACAAGCGAGTCAATTAACATAATATATAATATCATGAAAATTAAAGGACCACTTACTTGTTTTAAATAAGTTGAGCCATAAATTGTTATCCCTAAATAAAAAATATTAATCAAAATAATCACGATAAATATTACTGTACCTATCGTTATTGTCCGAATTATTTCTTTTGGTTCGAAGACTCTAAATTTTAAACTACCAACTAAAAACATGTAAATTATTGACGTAAAATAAGCAATCCCTGTCCATGAAGAAGAAACTAGAAATGAAGCAAAAACTCTTCCTAAATAATGTTCTTTTCTAGAAACAGGAAATGATAATTCATAAAGAAACTCATGATCTCCATATCCTTCTCCAAACATGTATGCTGCAGCGACAACTGCTGCAATTGCTGCGAATTGCCCTAAAAACAAAGAAAAGTTCAAGTCAAAGGTCAAAACAAATTGCCACGATCTAAAGTCTCCAATATATAGTGTCTGAACGTTAGGATCATTTATAGTTCCAAAAGCAATGCCGACAATCAATGGCAAAGAAAGAGAAATAATTAGCAATACTATTCCTTTAAGAGACATAAAATGCTTATTCCAATAAAATTTAGTTATTGCTTGTATCTCTTTTAACATAATACCACCTGATTAATTCATTTTTCAAAAAAATCCGTAATTAGCTTCTCTAAGCTAATTTGACTGGGTTTTAGGGAAAACAAAGTAATATTATTCTCATAGATTATTTTAATTATCTTTTTATTTGTCGCTTCTAAGTCTGTATACTTTATGTGAATTATTGGATCTTCAAGGAAAAAATCTAATCCCTCTTCTTTCAAGGCTTCAATAAACCTTTCTTTCTCTTTGACAGTTACGTCAATTACTCGAGGGTTATATTTTTCAACAAGTTCTTTTTTGTTCATTGATATTATTAATCTCCCTTTATTCAAAATACCAATTTTTTCTCCGTAGCTCTCAAGTTCAGCTAAAGTATGAGTACTGAAAATAATGGTTGTTTTGTCCTTTTTTCGATATTCGTTTAAGTCTTCATGTATTTTTTTCCTACTAAGTGAATCAATATGAGAAAAAGCTTCATCTAAAACAAGAATCTCTGGTTTACCTAACATAGCTAATATAAATCCAATCTTTTGTCGTTCACCGGTAGACAGCTCATTAATTTTTTTAGAAAAAAGATAAAATGCTTGATATTTTTCTCCTTTTTCTAAAACAAAGTTCTCCATTTCTTCTTTATTTATTCCTATCAACTCTTTTTTTAACATGAAAAGTTCATTTGGAGTGACGTTTTTTGGGTAAAAAGATGGCTCTGCAGGAACAAAACCAATTATTTTTTTTATATTTGTGTTTACTTGGATGTCTTCTCCTTTTATCCAAATTTTTCCTTTAGTAGGTTTTAAAGAACCAATTAGCATATGTAATGTGGTTGTTTTTCCCGCACCATTTGGTCCAAGTAAAGCAAAAAAATCTCCTTTTTCTAGTTTCAAGACTAAATTGTTAACTGCATAATGATTGGATTTTTTATATTTTTTGTATACGTTTTCAAAGAAAATAATTTGAGCGTTTTGCATTCGTGGAACTAATTAGATTCTAAATTTAAAAACCTTCAATTTTTGTTGTTTTTTGTAATAATTTATTATGTTTTTCAAAAAACGCATATTTTAATCATCTGTTTTGGTCTTTTATCTGTTTTTTCACATTGTAATATATGTTACTGCATAAATTAACATGGTTGAAGGGTAACAAAAATATAGTTAGTCACTAAAAATTCATTGGAAATGGAGTTGTATCATTTATGATGCTTAAAGTGAAGCCCGCAATTGAAGTGTCTCCCTTAGCCATTAAAAAAATAGTTGAAGTTCTAAAGCAATATAGCTACCCTCTTTATGTAAGGATCTATATGCAAGGGACTGGTTGCACAGGTTATAAATTAAATATGGCCTTAGATCGTAATAAAGATACTGATGATGTAGTTTATCCCCAAAAAGGTTTTGAGATTGTAGTAGATCCCACTACGAATCAATATATTCCCGGAACCAAAATTGATTATGACGAGTCAGAAAATAGTTTTATTATTGATTCACCTACAATCAATGAATTAAATGAAGATTCTTCTTGTGCGGCATGCGGGCTTTCCTGCGGTCCTAATGGTTGTAGTATTTAAACGAATTTTTTACAAAAATCTAGAATTTTTTATTTTTTTAATACTATTCCTCGCCTCGATTTTTACTTTTTCGTTTTCCTCATTTTTACTAGCATCTTCGATCATTGGAATAATCTTTTCATCATCAAATAGTCCTAATGTCCTCATAATTTCTTTTTTTATTTCAATATCTTTACAGGAATATAACAATTCAATTAGTTTTTTAGGACTTTCTCGATCTCCTATGACACCCAAAACATGTATTAAACGCTTTTTAACTACATAATCCTTGCTCTTATAAATCTCATTTAATATTAATTGATTCGCTTCTCTTCCGATTATTTCAGTCAATGCTAAACCGGCATATTCTCTTACTTCTTCAGAAGAATCATTTTTTGCTATTTGTAGTATAAATTCTACATATTGTTTTTTTCCTGTGCGGCCAATCGCATACACTGCATTTTTTCTTACAATCGGAGAAGGATCGCTTTTTGCTAACTTAACCATTTCCTCAATAAATTCCGTATCTCTTGCATTACCGATTTCAACTAGAATATTTGCCTTTTCTTTTTCAGTACCATCTGATAACTTTTTTTTAATAAGCCATCGTTTTAGGAAATTACCCATCAGCTTTAAATTATACATATCATCCAAAAAAACTTACTCCCATTTATTGACAGATGGTAAACATAAGGATGCAAAAATACAAGCGAATTTATATAATTTCAAGAAAAAGTGGTGGCTTGATGATAACTAGTTTAAATGGAAATGCTCCTCCAAAATTTGATTGGAGTATTAAACCAGAAGAGATGCTAAATCTGGCAGAAAAGACTATCAAAGAGACTAAGACAAAAATCGATGGTATTCTTAATTTGAAAGAGGAAGAAATTACTTTTGAAAGTGCGTTACTTACTTTTGAATATGCTCTTGCTGAAGCAAGTAATGTGCTGACCCCACTTGAATTTTTAAAGTATGTTTCCCCCGATAAAGAACAAAGAGATGCTGCGACTCAAATTGAAGAAATGTCTTCGAAATTTGTAAATGAAATTTGGGGAAGAAAAGATCTTTATGATGTTTTAAAAAGGCTTGAACCATTGCTTGATAAGCTGGAAGGGGAAGATAAAAAATTATTGGACAAAACTCTTAAGAAATTTAAGAAAAATGGTGTAGAACTATCTGAAGAAAAAAGAACAGAATTTTTGGAATTAAAAAATAAACTTTCAGAATTAGAAATTCAATACCAGAAAAATCTTAATGAGTATAAATTCTTTGTAAAAGCCACTCTCGAAGAGCTAGAGGGAGTTCCTGAAGATCTAATTAAATCTTTACCCAAAGAAGGCGATTACTATCTGTTGTCACTGGATTATCCTGTTTACTTTCCCGTTATGGAAAATGCGAAGTCTGAGCGTTTAAGAAAAAGAATGTATGAGGCTTTTATTAATAAAGGTGGTTTAAGAAACAGTGAGTTGTTGAAAGAAGCCCTTGAACTAAGACAAAAACTAGCTAAAATGTTAGGATATTCGAATTTTGCAGAACTAAATATTGAAGAAAAAATGGCCAAAAGGCCTGAGAGGGTTTTTGAATTTCTTGATGACTTATATAATAGTCTAAAAGATAAAGAAAAAGAAGAAAAAGAAAAATTAAAATCTCTAAAATCTAGATTAGAAGGAGATTTTGAGGTCGAGCTTAATGCTTGGGATGTCTCATTTTTACATAATGTAATGCTCAGAGAAGAATATTCTGTAGACCAGAACGTTGTTAAACAATACTTTCCTTTAGAATATGTTATTTCAAAAATGCTAGATGTATATCAGCAGATTCTAAGTCTAAAATTTGAGGAAGTAGAAGATCCCAATGTTTGGCATGAAACGGTAAAACAATTTATAGTATATGATAAAAAAACAGGGCAATACATTGGAACTTTTTATTTAGATCTGTTCCCGAGAGATGGTAAATTTAAGCATGCCGCTGCTTTTGACATTATACACGCTTATCTAAAGAGTGATGGTAATTATATTCATCCTGTAGCAAGTATGGTAGCAAACTTTCCTCCATCTACACCAGATAAACCATCCTTAATGCCTCACCGTGAAGTCGAGACTTTATTCCATGAATTTGGCCATATTATGCACCAAATAGTTACTGAGGCAAAATATGCGCGATTTAGTGGTGCTAACACTGCATGGGATTTCGTTGAAGCACCTTCACAGATGTTAGAAAACTGGGTCTGGGATAAGAGAGTGCTCAAGATTATCTCAAGGCATTATCAAGATCCAGATCAAACATTACCTGATGACTTAATTGACAAAATGTTACAAGCAAAGTTATTGAATAAGGCTATGTTTATCATCCGCCAAATATTCTTTAGCGAAATAGATATGGAATATCATACTAAAGAGCATGTTGAGGATCCTAACAAAATGTGGCATGATCTCTACGAAAAGATAGTTGGTTTTAAAGCACTTAGACATACTCATCCAGCGTCTGGATTTGGACACATTATGGGGGGATATGCTGCAGGATACTATGGATATCTATGGGCAAAAGTATATGCTCAAGACATGTTCTCAAAATTCGAAGAAACTAGTCCTTTGGATGAGGAAACTGGTTATAAATACCGTAAAATCGTTCTTGCTCCCGGTGGCGGAGCTGATGAAGAAGAATTAGTAGTAAAATTCTTGGGTCGTAAACCAAGTAAAGAAGCATTTTTGAAATCTTTGGGTATTCAAAGCTAAAAAAGATAAGAATTCTTTATTTCTACTTAATTACTTTTTTTCATTTTGATCTTCGTTTGAGTAATCAATAAACTTCTATTTTTATCCCTAAACTCTTTTTCCAATTGAATAATATTTAAAGAACCCATTATTAAACCCAGAATTGACAAACTATGGAAACCAAGGAAGCATTCCAAACAATTCTTACAACATGCGGTTTTACAAAACCAAAAGAACACGGATACATAATGATCTGGATTGGATCAGTGACTTTCGTTCTATTTTTTGCCTTTTACAATGGAGTTTCTTGGATTGGATTAATTATTTCTTTACTCTTGGCTATTGGTACATTATTTAGTGAAGACTGGATTCTTACAGTACTCAAAACACGCTTTAGAAGCATTCCATTTATTGCTCCTACTACTATGCTAATATTATTTGGTTTGTTGATTTACTTCAGGCACTCAAAATATTTGCTTTATTCATTAATAATCAACATCACTGTTGGTATTTTTTGGTTATTTTCTTCTTTAAGAACAAAAAAAAGAACTTCTGATGAAATCGCATTTGGTGCTGCAGTAATGGGGATATTTTCCTTACCTTTAGCAG
>JAMOVR010000189.1 GCA_027061945.1 Candidatus Heimdallarchaeota archaeon | reverse complement strand
TGTTATTTTTTTTGCAGTATAACTCATGACTATATGCAATTTTTTTCAAGGGTCTTTATAAAGGAAGCGTCTATTTTTTGCGCTTTATTCTTGCTAAACGCAAAATCATGGAAAAATAAATATCCAGAATTTCAGAAAAACCTTATTCTTGTCTTGCAGTGCTAGCTTGCCCAAAAAATGGTTAGCGCTATAAGCTAGCTGAGAAAATAAAAACTAAATGTTAATGCAACCTATCTTCCCAGTTCAACTATAATTATACTCTTAATACTTAACACCCCTTTTGAAAAAACAATTCACTAAAATACAACCAAAACCTTTGAAAAGAAAAGATGGTGCCCCACTGTCCGCTCCGTTATGGCTACTAGTAGTTTTGGAAATAAATAATAAAGGTAAAGAGAGGGATGTCTTACAAAGCATTCCAGCAAGCAATAAATAACCCCCAAGCCTCCCTAGTCATCAAAAAAGCGGGGATAACAACGCTTCTTCTAAAAGCACTCTGCACGCCACTTGGAACAAGGCCTTGTACGGAAAAATAAATGACATGGTAACTCTTAGCAAAACACCTCCACCAGTGAGCCAGTCACATCCCGCAAAAACTAGCCGTTGACCGCACTGGCTTTGCACTAAAAACTGGAAGTACTTGGAGGCTGTTGAAAAAGCCTTCTGAATACTACAACAAGATGCATGTACAGGTGGATATGGTTAATTAAGGAGATCTTAAGCCTCAGTATCACAGAGTCCTTTGATGCGGACATCACCCCCTTAGTAAAGCTTTTACGTAGAGTCTGCATCATTATTTTAAAAGTAAATAAACAATAATAAAATATTAAATACATTAACATTGATGCTTCTCATCTTTAACTCTTTAAGGAGGGACATTCAATCTGTCAAGGCGTGATTTCTGGAGATTCTTTAATAACCCGAGATTTTCAGGTAAAGAAGCCAACTGATTAAAGTTAGCAACATTTAGTTTTTTCAATTTTTTTAGTTTACCCCTATGTTTCATGTATCAAACAAACAAGGTTGTTTCCCCAAGCATCATTTCACAAATTGTTAATTTATAATAAACAGTAATATAAATAAAATAGAGATCTTTTTTGTCTTTTCTTTTTTATTTTTTCTCCAAAAGTTTGGAAAAATCTTGTAAATAAATCGCTCGAATATTTATTTTAAGATTAATGTTGAGTATTGTCTTTACCTAGAATATGTTTGTTTTCTTGTTTCTATAGGTCTTGTTTTTCTAACAGTTTTTCTTTTATTCTTTTATGTTTTATAATGAACGTGTCGGTTCCTATTGAAAACATGGAAAAAATAAACGAAGATAATGTATTTGTTGTAGAGACCAACATAGATGATATGACTGGCGAAGATCTGGGATACATATTAAATGAAATGCAAGATTTACCTTTTGTTCTTGATGTTTCAGTGAGTCCTTTATTAATGAAAAAAGGACGGCCAGGATGGTTAATTCGAGTTATTACTACTGATGATATGAAGGTTGCTAGATTTTTGTTGAAAAATACTTCTACTTTTGGTGTTAGGGTGATGAATGTCATTAGGCATATTGGTGGTCGGAAGATGATGCCGGTGAAAATTAATATCGGTGGAAAAGATTACGAAGTCAGGGTTAAAATTAAAATTCTTGATAACGAAATCATTGGTTGGAAAGTTGAGTTCTCTGACCTCATCGTTATTAGAAAAGAAACAAGATTGCCCTTAATAGAGATTCGTAGATTTGTTGAAGGGCAAGTATCATTTTTTATAGATAAAAACATTGTAAAATAGGAGGAAAAAGTCATGGAAGTTGATAGAATTCTTAAAGATTTGGCTACGGGAAAAATTACCGTCGGTGAAGCATTGAAATTGCTGAAAGAAACTGAGGATTACATTGTTCATGAAAATTTGACGCTGGATATTAGACGCATTGAAAGATTGGGTATGCCTGAAGTGGTTTACGCAGAGCATAAATCTTTGAGTCAGGTTACTGCAGCGGCAAAAATCATTTACGAGAAAAATAAGAGAGTCTTAATCACGCGGGTTCCAAAGGACTATTATGATTATATTATTTCTGCGGTTCAAGAAACCTATCCAAACGTGAAAATACATGAGGATAAAGAAGCTTCAATCATTGCCATTGGAGACTTGCCTGACCTTGAACCACCTCGTGTCTTGATCGTTTCTGCTGGTGCAAGTGATTATCCCGTTGTAAGAGAAGTTTACTGGACACTCAGATTTTTAGGGGTCGAAACGCGTATTGTCAGTGATATTGGTGTGGCCGGTCTTCATCGGTTACAGGAATTCTTAGATACTGTTAATGCAGTTAACCCATTTGCGATCATCGTCGTTGCTGGAATGGATGGCGCATTACCTTCAGTAATTGCTGGGCTCACGGGGCTACCAATTATTGCTGTGCCTACAAGTGTTGGGTATGGAGCATCTTTCAATGGATTGGCTGCTCTTTTAACTATGCTTAATTCTTGTAGCGCTGGAGTAAGTGTGGTTAATATTGATTCCGGGTTCAACGCGGCTATGACCGCTTACAGGATAAAAGTTGCCATCAAAAAGCAAACCAAGATAAAAGAGTAAGACTGTAAGCCCATAATCCATTATTTTCTATTTTTTTCAATTTTAATTTTTTAAGTTGATACACAAAATAAGAGGAACAAATAAAAGAATAGACCGCCACTACAATTACTGTAAAAATAGCAAAAGAAAGGACAAACAATCAACTAATCAATAATTTATACTGAGGAATAGGATACGATTTTTCATGTAGCGATGTTTTTTGTTTCATTTGAAAACATGGGGTAGAATAATAATGCCAAGTATAACCCGATTAGCACAAAAAAGTAAATTGAGGATAGAAACCTTGCTAATTTAGCAAGTTGAATGCAATGAATACGCAACATAATATGATGTTATTAATAGGTCCGAGGAAGTATTATGTTGGTGTAATGGTGCCTGGTTTATCTAAATAATATGAATACGCAACATAATATGATGTTATTAATAGGTCCGAGGAAGTATTATGTTGGTGTAATGGTGCCTGGTTTATCTAAATAATATGAATACGCAACATAATATGATGTTATTAATAGGTCCGAGGAAGTATTATGTTGGAATAACCATGTTTCTGCAGATAATTCATAGTAAAATTCTGCAAAAAAGTATCTACCTTTTGGAACATATCCACTAGCAAAAACATCATAATAGCCTTTGGAAATGGGGCCTTCAGTCCAAACTTTTATATCATTACCTGCTATTTTTTTGTTACTTCCTTCCATGTAGTAAAGAATTAATTTTATTTTGAAATATGTGTTGTCATTTTCATTACTTTCAAAACTCCCGCTAATATAGATGCGAAGTCTTACTCCATAATTTTTTCCTTCTGACATGTATCCTCCATTATTGCCTTGCTTACCGATGTCATAAACAGCCTTTGCTATTGACCTTTCTTGAAATAGAACACTTTTAACTTTAAGTTGTACTATTTCATTGTTTCCGGAGGTATAATAGGAAACACTTGAGTCACCAGTAGTAGTGTATGAAGATCGATGTGTAGATGTTATTGTGACATTCTTTAAATTTGCCCATATTCCTGCTGTTCCGCTTGCTCCGCTTAAAAGCAGAACTAAAATCATTATTGCCATTAAAGGCGTTTTTTTTCTCATATCACCATCTTCCGATAATATGTCATAATATAAGGGCAAAGGTACTTATTATTTATTTACTTTTAAAAAAATGATTCAATTATTTATTTATCTTTAACATGGATGTTTTGTTTTTAAAAAATGTTATTAACAAGATTTTTGAATAATTTTTTGGAAATAAGTTCATATTCTAAAATTATACATCGTCTATTAGTTCCATGAATTCCGGAGGTATTAAAACAGGTCTAGGGCGGTGAAGTTGGTCTTTATGATTGACGTTTTTACCCGCCATGGAATGAATGAAGTTTCTAATGTGGATACGGTATTCTTTTGGCAGGTCGATTATTTTGTCTATTAAGAAGGAATATGTTCTTAGGGCGTCCGAAGGATCCTTCCAGATGACCCGGTATTCAGGGATAACGTATTTTTCTAATTCTTTGTTATCGAAAAAAACATCTCTTCTTCCAGAAGCAACGATATGTCCCATATGAGTAACTATTCTGTCTGGGAATTTAGTGAAAAAGGCGATTTTTGCCTCTTCGGCATGGGGAAAGTGCTTAACGACGACGCCTCTATGGATAATGGGAAGTTCCCAGAAAACGGCTCCGTGTTGTTGGATGTGTGTTTTAGCCATTTCTATGGTTATGACTGGTTCTCCATTTTTGATGTATTCGTAGTGTGGTGGATATCTTATCAGAACACCTATGGCGTCGTCTAGTTCAATATCCATTGTTTTCCCCGTTTTATTGTTTCATTGCGTTTTCAATTTTCTCTAGTAACTTGTTTATTACGGCTTCTTTGTATCCTGGGAGGTATCTGATTGTTCCTGCGTGAATATGGCCGCCTCCATCAATCATTGCGGATGGCATTTCTTCGAGTAGTTCGTTGATTAGTTTTGTGAAGTCTATGTTAATGTTTTCTCCGCGGAAAATTGCGTAGTCATTTCCGATGCCTAATGTTAATACGGGTTTTTCTTCAACGCTAACAGCGTAATCATGTAGTTTCCCTATTAGTCTTCCGGTATGGGGATATTTTTGCCAAGCACTAAACATATCTAAGTCGAGCTTATAGAATACAAATTCGCCTTTGTCCTGTTTTTCGGAGTTTTCTTTGGCGGCTTCTACAGATGTTTCAAGTTCTTTCTGAGCAAAAGGATATATTAGTTCGCAGATACTATCTACGACTTGTGAGTTGTTGTTTTTCATGCCAGTAACACCAAAGAGGAAAGTAACTGCATCTGCATATCTATTATAATACAGTAAATAGTCCGTTACTAAGTTTAGTTTCTTTAGCTTTTCTTCGTCATAACCAATTTCGCTTGCTAGTTTTTTGTAGGCCTCTATTTCATCCCCTTTGACTTTATCTGCGATTCCAGCGATGGCAGGTAATTGTGCAGACTTTTCCCATATCTTGGGGTATGGGTTGATCATTTTTCCAAGTTCATACGCTAACATTCCGCCGGAAATAGCGTATTTATCTTTATAATCTTCTAAAATCATTGGGTTGATATAGCTATGTACAATTTTTCTTACTTCTTCTGACGGGACATGATGATCGACAACAATGAAGTCAATGCCGTATCCTTCTGATAATAGTTTATAAGAAGCAAGGCTTTCTTTTGATGAACCTAAGTCCACTAAAATAATTAATGGAAGGTCCATCCCGAATCTTTCTTTTTCGTCAATTGCAACAGCTAGGTCCCTAATTGCATCAGCTAAATCATAATAGGGAGACTTAGTTGCATATCTCCGTAATAATTTTCTTACTTCATCGTTTGTTTTTCCATACTTAAAGAATAGCCCTTCAATTGATCTTATTAGAGATAATGCTCCGCTCAACCCGTCAACACAAGGGGCATGGAAACGAATGAATATTCTTTGATTTGTTAAAACTGCTTTTCTAATTCGTTCTGCTGCTTTTATGAACTCTTCTTTTAATTGTTCATAAGCAGGGCTATCAATAGTGAATTTATAATCTGGCTTAATTTGTGCTTTTGCTTCTAAAGCTTTTGTAGTGTTTTCAATTATTCTATTTGCTTCTTCTCCCCTTAATCTGTTTATTTCAATAGAATCGATTTGAACGTTGTCTCTGTGAATGTTTACATATCCATAGACATCTACTGCGTCCCCTTGCCTTATTTCTGGGTATGCTCTGACTCCCGCGCCTGCAAAAGCAATTACTGTTATAGAGCTACCCTCTTCATCATTTATGATGAATTGGGTGGGTCCATTGCTAGTTTGATGAATTTCACTTACTACTCCTTTTACTCTTACTAAACTTCCCACTTTAGGCGTTCTTAGGATTACCCTAAGTGGAATTGGTTTATAGTCTCTTCTTTTGACAACGATCCTAGGTCTTTTTTCTGGATTAGTCCAATAAATTAGATACAGATCAAAAGGTGGTTTTTGTTTGGGATCAAGAAGACGAACATAGATTTGATCTCCGATTTTTAGACGTTCAATGTGTTTTCGATTCCCTCTTTTGATCTCTCCCAAAACAGGGTTATTTGGATTATCAGTGAGCGCCACGATAACTTTTCCTTCTTTAGTGATCTCTTTTACTCTCCCCAGTAAAGCATGTTTTCCTCTTAAGAATTTTTCATCAATTGGTTCTTTGAGTTTGATAACGAAAGGATCTTCATCACAGTCTTCACACAAGTTTGTTTTTCCGTTGGGGAGTTTCTTACCACATAGATCACAATAATAAATCCAACCATTATCACATGCTAAGCATGTTTTCTTTTCTTCGATGAATCCTTTACCTTTACAGGTAGGACATACATCTTGCTTGTCAGCATGACTGCCTTCTCCCATGGTTACTTTTAGTTTTCCTAGACCATGGCATTGAGGGCAGGTTTTTTTATCAACAATGTAACCAAGACCGTTACACGCTAAACAGCGTTCCCTCATTAGCTTCAACTCCGGTGCATATTATTAAAACAACATCGATTTGGGCATGTCATTTTTAATTTTTTAAGGTTAATTTTTAATTAACTCTATCTGATGAATAGAGTTTAGACTCAAGGTCACTAAATCAATTCCATTATAAACTGTTTTGATAGTGTGTTTCTTTTTTCACTTATAACCCTATAATTCGATGAATTTTTTCTAACAATTTAAATATGGAACATGACTTATTCATGTTGTTAAATTCGAATTTTAGTATTAAAGCAAGTTAAAATTAAGCTCTTCAATTTTAATCCGCCCTCTCTATTGTTTAATATAGAAAATACAGCATAACTTTTGTTGGGGGCGTGATTACTTTGTCCACCCATACGCAAAGCACGCCCACCAACCAACAAACTACCTCGATAAACGTGTCACACATAGAGGTGTTTGCTACCACAACCCCCCCTCTCCCCACCACACACCGCTACCCAAGGGGCGACATGCCCCTAACCCCCTTTTATGCAGCTTTTATTCGCTATAAGCAATATTCTTGTTTCCGTGAACTACCCCTTGCTTTCGCAATGGACTTGCTTCACCGAAAAATTAACTTGATTTATCCCAAGAAAGGAGTAAGAGAACTTTATCCCTCAATAAATTATCGAGATGAAATATTTTAGAAATGCAAAATAGACATTATGGTATATAAACTTATAACAATTTAAGTTAAGTTCTAATATACGATTACTCATCATTTTGCCCGTTTTTTGAAAAATTTTCGAGCATTAAACACAAACCAATAAATTTGTAGCTATGGTTAAAATTTCTGGATTTGCATTAAAGCTACTTTAGTTCATTCTTTAATGGGAATTATCCTGGGGCAAATACTCTTGATGAAATAGGGACCTCCCTTGCTTTCGCAAGGGATAGTTCACATAACAGTGGAGATCAAGTTATATTTAAAACGGTCCAAAAATCTCATTTAAAAAAATCATAAGAGATTCTTTTTCATCAACAAGGAAAAATAAAAAATAATTGCAAATATCAACGCTACAATTGTGGGCACTATAGGCAATAGTCATTTATCTTTGAACATTAAGTTAGAAAAAAGAGATCAATCTGTAAAACTCAGGTTACACCCCATAACGGCAATAATCGGAGAAAATCTAGTAGGCAAAGGTCATTTATTACGAGACATTTACGAAAAAATCAAACAAAGTAATGCTGAGTTAATACACGTAAAAAATAGTAAATTAGAACCAATCCGTATTATTAACGAAAATACGAGTATTTCAGATACAGATGTCTTACTTGGACAAAAAATTATTGAAAAATTTCAAACACCTTTAAAGAAAAAAGAATTTTCAAAAAAAGAATTTGAGTTATTAAACCTAAACAAGGATTTGAGTTACGAAGAATTTAATAGCCGTTTTTGGAAAATAAAAGAGCTTTTTGGTCTTTTTCTCCCTCTAACTTCCGGTAATGGAAATTTTTTTCAGTCTATAGGATTACAGTTCATTATTGAATATTTAAAGTATAATTCAGAAAATATTCCTGTATTCTTTTTTGAGGAACCAGAAATCCATTTGCATCCTCAGGGACAAGTTCATTTCAGAAAGGTCTTAAGAATGCTTTCTAAAGACACATTTTTTGTATATACGACTCATTCCCCTTTCATGATTAGTAATCTCCCTTGGGAAGCAATTATTAAGGTTAATAGTTGGTTCGAAAAAAAAGTTAATGTTATTCAAGTAAATCACGGTCTTATCTCTAAAAAGGCTTTTATTTATGCTAGTCCTAATACTGAGATCGCTTCTGCTTTATTC